>CANQLQ010000239.1 GCA_947624755.1 uncultured Clostridia bacterium
AATACAGTAAAAAGCCCAGCTTTTGCCGGACTTTTTCGACAGGCTGCGGCAATACACAAAGTATTGCCTGCGTTTTTGGCTTTGTCTTACGAAAAATTTGCTAATCAATATGAGCATTAGATTTAATCAGCGCTTCCTTAGTTCTTTATTTTTAACGATTATAGCATTAGCAACCATAAGTTAAGTTTATTTTTGAAAATTCAATTGTCCGATTTCCAAAAATTATACAATAGCCCTTTGATTTTAGGATAATTATATTTTTTAATTTGATACAAATTTGATATATTTTTATCAAATTATTTAAGGAAGATTTGATTAAATCGCACATAAGGCTTGGGCGACCACACGGGGTCGCCCCTACGCATGCCGTGGTGTTAGTATCAAGACTTATATAAATCTTACCTGTGTAACCGCTGTGGGCGATGCTTACTTACTAAAATTTTTACAGTTTAACAACTCAAGTCGTTTCGCGGCGTAAGAGTAAAAGCCTGCATAAACTACTTCGCGTAATTTCTGCGGACGATGTCCGCCGATGCCTGCCACGCCATGCATGCTTAGATTTATTCAGAGCTTGCTTAAGAGTATTGAACTTTTGATTAATAATTATCCAAGATGAATACTAAATGGATCTTATTCTAATATGCTTATTAAACATCTTAATGTCGCTTAATTTTTGTGGACATTTTATGCTGCAATTTATAAAGTTAAAATTTTAATCTGCTTTTTGTTGCATATTGCACAATAATATGTTATATTAATAAAAATCGAAGCGGAGGACTTGATATGGATCTTAAAGAAGCAATAAAGAGCAGACATTCTGTAAGGCAATATACAGAACAAAAAATTGAAGGCGAAGCAAAAGAAAAGCTTCTTTGTGCAATTGATGAAATCAATAAAGTAAGCGGTCTTAGAATCAAGCTTTTTCTTGATGAACCAAGCGCATTTGATTGTTTGCTTGCGCACTATGGAAAATTTGTAAACGCAAACAATTACATTGCACTCATCGGCAAAAAAAGCTCTGACCTTGACGAAAAATGCGGTTACTACGGCGAAAAGCTTGTTCTTATTGCTCAGACTTTAGGTCTTAACACCTGCTGGGTTGCGGGTTCATACAAAAAGTCAGCGGACATTTACGGTCTTAAAAGCGGAGAAAAGCTATCGTGCGTAATTTCAATCGGTTACGGCAAAACACAGGGTACAAGCCGAAAATCCAAATCTTTTGACCAAGTTGCAAAAGTTAAAGGAACAATTCCGGATTGGTTCAAAGAAGGCGTTGAAGCCGCCCTTCTCGCACCGACAGCTTTAAATCAGCAACAGTTTCAAATTACCCTTGACGGTGAAAAGGTTTCCATCAAATCAAAATTCGGTCCATACAGCAAAATCGACCTCGGAATTGTGAAATATAATTTTGAAGCTGCAACCGGAAGGAAAGTATAATTTTTGGGATTAGGGAATCACTGATTAATACAAGCTACCCTTCTTGACGGTAAATTCAATTTTAATATTAGATAATTTTGAAAAAAGCGCTTAATTTACAAAAAAGTATTGACAAAACATCAAAGTTTTGATATACTCTTTCAAGTTGATATGACTTGGGCCATTAGCTCAGTTGGTTAGAGCAACCGGCTCATAACCGGTCGGTCCGGGGTTCGAGTCCCTGATGGCCCACCAAGTTAACAAAGGGGTATAGCTCAGTTGGTAGAGCAGCGGTCTCCAAAACCGCGTGCCGAGGGTTCAAGTCCTTCTGCCCCTGCCAAAGTGAAAAGCACTGAAAACACCGATAGTTAAAGGGTTTTCGGTGCTTTTTATTGTTTGAAATTTTCTGTTTGTGTTGTGCTAATTATTGCTAAAAATAGTTAAAAACAGATAAAAGTAGTGGTCAAAATAGTGGTCAAAAAATTAGGATTTTTGCTTACAAAAATAAGTAGGCGAAGGAACACATAATTCCCTCGGCTATAGATTTATCAGTCTGCTTTAACCGCCCCGTTAAACTCCACGACAGCAGCTTCAATAAGCATCTTAATTTCAAGCTCCGAAATTGCTATACCCTTTTCTCCGAGCATTTCAATCAAAGCTTCAACCGCCTTGTTGTACTTTTCTTCGCCATGCAAATCCTTGTAAAGCTGTTCAACGGCCTGCACAACTGTTTTCGCAACTGTCTTGCAAACTTAGGGAAGCACTGATTAATTCAGGGTGTCCTAATTGGCGAGGAAATTTTTCGTCAGTTTGTTCAAAAATTTGAGGCAATACTTTGTGTATTAACGAGAATTTTTGGGCTAAATGACGGAATAATTTACCGTCAAGTAGGGCTGCTTGTATTAATCAGTGATTCCTTAGTATTTCCTTATCAAGCTCGGTACTTGGCGGAAGTGATAATAGCATTTCCATTACTTGTTTTATACTCTTTTTTCTTCACCTTGTTTCGCCTGATTTTTTACCGCCTTTTGAATTAAGCTCTCTTACTTCTTCCTTACTTCGCTGCGTAAAAGGGATTAAGTTTTTTTCATTTCCAAAAATCACCACCCTCTCTTTATGCTATATGTTTATTTTTTTAAATCAATTTCAAAAACCAACGAAGCTACAGCCGTTTAGGCCATTGCTTTGTTGAAGAATGAGGTACCAAAATGAAAGATAATGTCTTGTTAAACTTTCCACATTTTATATTTTACACCGCTCAAAACGAACAAAACGAACAACTTTATAAAAAATGGAAAAATTTTAAAAAAAGTTTTAAAAATCACTTGATATGAGTAACAAAGAAAGCAGAAAACAATGGGTAAGAAAAAGAAAAAGCCGACTAAAAGCAAGTACGTCGAAATACTTATCAATGCTTTAGTCGACTTGATTGTAGGAACGCTGCTAATCATAATCGGTAAACTGATTGATTAAGTCAGCGGTGTAGGGGAGGCGAAAACTTCCCCTTACACCTACATTTTACAAAATATAAAAGCCATTGTCAATATGCTGAACATGAAAGATTTTTTAATTAGTCTTGGCGTGATTCTCATATGTTTCGCAGTTGCGAAGTTTGTATATTGGCTGATAAAGCAAACAAAGGAGAAATAATATGACACTTAAAGAAGCACGCAAAGCTGCATGTCTGACACAACAAGAAATGTCACAGCTACTTGAAATACCAAAGCGAACGATAGGAAGCTGGGAAGACGGAAGCCGAAAATGTCCGCCGTATGTAGAAAGACTAATAATTAAAGAATTATTAAGGATTGTAGCAGGTAAAAATAACTAAGAAAGCGCTGATTAATACAAGCTGCCCTACTTGACGGTAAATTGTTCCGTCATTTTGCCCAAAAATTCTCGTTAATACA
>CANQLQ010000240.1 GCA_947624755.1 uncultured Clostridia bacterium
GACGGCTTTGCTAAGGCCTTCGGTATCCAGTACCAGAGCAAGGAAAACAAGCTTGAATATCCGCATCAGACCTCTTGGGGCGTAACGACAAGGCTCATCGGCGCAATCATCATGACTCACGGCGATAACAACGGCCTTGTTCTTCCTCCTGCGGTAGCTCCGATTCAGGCAATAATAATCCCGGTTGCACAGCATAAACCGGGTGTTCTTGAAAAGGCTGCAGAGATTAAAGATACGCTTGAAAAAGCAGGAATCAGAGTTAAGGTTGACGACAGTGACAACAGCCCCGGCTGGAAATTCTCTGAATATGAAATGAAGGGCGTACCCATTCGTATCGAGCTTGGACCGAGAGACATTGAAAATAATCAATGCGTTATTGTTACCAGACATAACAGGGAAAAGAGCTTTGTAAGACTTGATGATCTCGCTCAGAGCGTTAGCGAAAAGCTTACAGAAGTTCATGACGGCCTTTATAATAATGCGCTTGAAAATCGTGAAAACAGAACATACGCCTGCACAACGCTTGACGAAATTACAAAGACACTTTCTGAAAAAGGTGACGGTTTCATCAAAGCAATGTGGTGCGGCGATGAAGAATGTGAGGACAAGGTCAAAGAGCTTACCGGCGTCGGTTCACGCTGCATTCCTTTTGAACAGGAACAGCTTTCAGACAAATGCGTATGCTGTGGAAAACCGGCGAAGTATATGGTATACTGGGGTAAGGCATACTAAAAAGCTCCGAACGCTATGTCTGTATAAACAGCAATAACCTTACGATGTGTCGGCAAAATCAAAGATTTTAACACACCACGGAACATTGTTACATTGCGCTGCGGCGGCAAAGCCGCCTTACAAATATGCAATAATAAAAGTAATTTCAGCAGGCAGTATTTTTCGTACGCCTGCTTTTCCGTTTTATCTGCATATAAAATGGGGTTATTCCCTTATGCGATTGGCGAAAAAATTAGTTTGCGACAGACCTTTTTATTTTATCTATACAAAAAAGCAGACCGCCTAAGCAGTCTGCATATATATAATTGTTTGTAGGTTAACGGCGCATATTACCAATGGGAAATACCGCATTCGCAAACCCTTTTACTTGAAATACCGAACAGCTTATAGAATAAAACCGATATCTTCCAGAAGAAACCCGAAAAACCGCCTTTATGGCAAGAATGAGTACAACTTGCCAAGTCTGAGTCTGCACTGTAACTCAAAGAGTTAGCCGTAAGCCATTTTATTATTGACGATGATTCATCAATTTCAATCGTTTTGCCTGTTCCGTCAACCGTTTTAAGATTTTTGTAAACATCAAGCTTTCTGTCGGTGTCCCATGTAACCATAGCCCACATATTGTGTCCGATTGCAGCTCCGGATGTCGGCGCTTTGTCGGCCGTTGTATAACGAATATTTTCGGGATTTTTTGAAGCGGCTTTAAGATTTTTCCATGTGTTATTACCGTATGTGGGCAGAGCGATTGAATCATTTTTGCTTTGGAAAAGCCAAACAGGTGTGTTCTCCAGGAGTTTCATATCCGATGCGCTGAAAGTAACACAAGGCGAAATTACGACTGCGGCCGCAACCATATTCGGATAGGCAACAGTAAAATTCATAGATGCCGTTCCGCCGAATGACCAGCCGAGAGAATAAACCTTTGACTTGTCAACATTGGGATTTTTTGCAATAAAATCATCAACAGCGGCTTTAGCGGCAGGAATCTGTCTTTTATCGTCCCAAGTCATTGCTTTGTTCTCGTTTGAACGAAGAAGCATAATATATGCTCCGCCGTTTGTAAAACGAGCCTGAAGCTCTTCGCTTGACCAAAGTGGGAAATCGTTACCTGTAAGTTCTTCTCCCGAATGGTTTCCCTCTCCATATCCGGTGAACATTATTACTAATGGAAATTTTGTGGCTTCGTCATTTTTAACCGGTGAATAAAAGCTGTAATCTATTGCTATTGAGCCTACTTTTGGGTCCATAGCCCTTTTGAAATTGAGAACGAAGAGTTCCCATTGATGAATTGTAGCTTACGGCTGAAGAAACAACCGAAAAAATACTGCAAAACATAAAAATGCAAAGAATGATTGAAATTAACTTTTTCATTTTTAAATTTCCTTTCCATATTAATACAAACACTGATTAACCTATAAATCAGATTAACCAGTGTCAGCGAGTTTACATAAATGCGTTATTTATTAGGAAATTACTGATTAATACAAGATAGCCTGAATTAATCAGCGCTTCCTTAGCGTTGTTTTTCACAATTAACTGCAAATTGTTTTATCGCTCACATCCTGTTAACAATGAATTTGAATTATTTTTGTTTTGAATATTTAAGTCTGTAAACAACATTTTCAAGTGCTGCATCAATAAGAGAAATCGGCTTAACCTTCTTGAACATCTGAGATGAAACATAGGTCTTGCAGTTTTTCTCGGTAACCATTTCGGCAGCCTCCGCCTCGTCCTTATTTGGACCGCAGCAAACAGCGCCGTTGTTTGCTATAAGAGCAACCGTCTTGTTCTTGCCAAGAGCCTTTACGACCTTCTTTGAAGTTTTGATTGTTTCGTTGGGGTCAAACTTAACGCTTGCAATTGTGATACCTGCAATTTGAGCAAAGTCGTCAATAAGAGGACGAAGCTTCTTTTTAACGATTTTTGAAGCGGTAACCGTTGCTTCTTCATCTGAATGAATAATGTATTTGATATCCTGACGTCCGTTATAAATTGCAAGATGCATATCAGCTTCGCTTGGAATCTTTTCGCCGCGGATAAGCTGTTCTTTTGCAAGACCGATAATAGCTTTTTCGCTGCCGTCTTTGTTCATGATAGTGATAATATTACCTGACCTTGAGCTGTCATAAGCATTAACGACCGGAGTTGCAGCTCTCTTTTTAAGGTCAGCAACATAAGCGTAAACATCGCTGAAGCTTTCTGCAAGCTTGCCTGTCTTTTCGGAATATTTTGAAAAGACATACTGCTCGCAAACTTTTTCAAGCTCTGAAGCAACCTTGAAAGCATCGTCATAGTCTGAGCCTAAGCAAACCGCGCCGTGGTGCTTCATAATAACAGCCTTTGAGTCTGTACGCTTAATAGCGGCAACAACGGCTTCACGAAGTTTGCCCGTTCCAGAAAGACCGTAAGTTGCAACCGGTACGTTGTCACCGATGATATCCCTGCTGTAGCCTTCAATGTTGTTAATGTCACAGCCAATAGCGCTTACGATAGAAGCGTTCATTTGATGAGTATGAATTACAAAATTGCAGTCGGGGCGAAGACGATAGCAAGCGGCGTGAATACCTTTTTCACTCGACGGCTTGATGT
>CANQLQ010000241.1 GCA_947624755.1 uncultured Clostridia bacterium
GCAGGCGATGCCTGCCGCCAATTAGGACACCCTGAATTAATCAGCGCTTCCTTAGTTACTTTCTCTGTAGCTGAGGACAGCTTTGTAAAACAGCCAAAGCTGTCCCTAAAATCAAGATTAATCTCTGTATTCTTCCATAATAAAAGCTTCAAGAATGTCGCCTTCTTTGATATCGTTAAATTTGGTAAGACCGATACCGCATTCATAACCTGCTGCAACTTCCTTGACATCGTCTTTCATTCTGCGAAGTGAAGCAATTTCATCTTCAGCAATAACAATACCGTCACGGACAACTCTGATTTGAGCGTTTCTCGTAACCTTTCCTTCAAGAACATATGAACCGGCAATTTTGCCGACATTTGAAATGTTGAATACGTTTCTGACTTCAATTCTGCCAAGCTGAACTTCGCGGAATTTCGGAGCAAGCATACCCTTCATTGCTGCCTGAACCTCTTCGATACAGTCATAGATAACTCTGTACATTCTCATCTCAACGCCATCACGTTCTGCCGAAGCGGTTGCATTCGGATCGGGGCGGACGTTAAAGCCGACGATAATTGCGTTTGAGGCGTTGGCAAGCATAACATCCGAATCGTTGATTGCGCCGACACCGCCGAGAATTACGCGAACACGAACTTCATCGTTTGAAAGCTTTTCAAGGTTTTGTGTAACCGCTTCAACCGAACCGTTAACGTCAGCTTTGACGATGATGTTAAGCTCTTTCATTTCGCCTTCTTTGATTGAATCAAAGAGATTTTCAAATGTAACCTTATGAACTGCATTGAACTGTTCTTCTTTTGCCTTCTGCTTTCTCTGTTCAACGAGCGCTCTTGCAAGCTTTTCATCTTCAACTGCGTCAAACTGATCGCCTGCATTCGGCGTCTCGTCAAGACCCATTATTTCAACAGGAACCGACGGACCCGCCTCTTTGAGCTTTTTGCCTTTTTCGTTTACCATTACACGAATACGGCCAACGGCTGAACCTGCAACGATTATGTCACCTGAATGAAGAGTACCGTTTTGAACGAGAAGGGTTGCAATAGGTCCTTTGCCCCTGTCAAGCCTTGCCTCAATAACAACGCCTTTAGCCGCTCTGTTCGGATTAGCCTTGAGTTCCGCCATTTCGGCAACAAGAAGAATATTTTCAAGAAGGTCATCAATACCCATCTGTGTTTTGGCTGAAACGGGAACGCAAATCGTATCGCCGCCCCATTCTTCCGGAACAAGACTGTACTCGGTAAGCTGCTGCTTAATTCTTTCGGGGTTAGCTCCCTCTTTATCCATTTTGTTGATCGCAACGATAATCTGGACGCCTGCGGCTTTTGCGTGGCTGATAGCTTCAATAGTCTGCGGCATAATACCGTCGTCAGCGGCAACAACAAGAACCGCAATATCGGTTGCCATTGCTCCTCTGGCTCTCATAGATGTGAAAGCCGCATGACCAGGCGTGTCAAGGAAGGTTATCATTTTATCACCGACAGATACTCTGTAAGCGCCGATATGCTGAGTGATACCGCCGGCTTCGGTTTCGGTAACGGCCGTGTTTCTGATTGCGTCAAGAATTGAGGTTTTACCGTGGTCAACGTGACCCATAACTACAACTACCGGGTCGCGAGGCTCAAGGTCCTCTTCTTTATCCTGACTGTCGTCAATAATTCTTTCTTCGATTGTGACAACAACTTCCTTTTCAACCTTTGCGCCAAGCTCGGTTGCTACAATTTCCGCTGTTTCAAAGTCAATAATCTGGTTAACTGTAGCCATAACGCCGAGAAGCATAAGCTTTTTGATAACCTCGCTTGATGTCATATGAAGAAGAGCCGCAAGGTCACCGACTGAAATTTCATCGGGAACTTTAATAACTATATGCTTCTTTGCTCTTTCTGCCGCAATTCTGTCAAGGCGTTCTTTTTCGGTTTCTTTCTTCGATGAGCGCATACCCTGTTTTCTGTACTGCTGGGATTTCTGCTTGATTTTCTGCTTGTTTGAGCTTCTGTCGGCTCTTCTGTCTGTCGGAGCGATTTCTTCATAATGCTCGTTATATTTTTCAAGGTCAACATTGCTGCTTCTTGTGTCAACGGTACGCTTTTCGCCCTTTGTTCTTGACTGAACAAGCTTATTTTCCTTCTTTGAATTGTTTTGCTGCTCCGGCTTTTTGTTTTCGGCCTTTTTCTGATTCTGAGCCGGCTTTGTGCTTTCCGGTTTATTTGCATCGGCAGTTTTTTTGCGGGTCTGAGGCTGCTTTGCGCCTGTTTTTTCCTTTGCTTTGGTCTTTACCGTCTCTTCCTTGGCTTTTTCTGCTTCTTCCTTGGCTTTTGCTGCCTTTTTTGCCTTTTCTCCTTTTTCGGCAAGCTTTCTCTTGCTTTCAGCCTGCTTTTCTTTCATTACTCTTTTTGCGTGTGTTACGAAAGAGTCAAAATTCTTATGAGATTTTTTTTGGGTAATAATTTCAAAGAAAAGATTTACTTCGCGGTCGTTCAGTACACTTGAAGATGTTCTTTTCTTTGGCAAAGCTTTGTTAAGCTCCTCAATTACTTCACTTGGCTGAAGTTCAAAATCCTTTGCAATTTCACTGATTTTATATTTTGGCATAATATCATTCCTTTCACTGCGAAGTGCTGATTCTACGCTAATCCCCAATTAAAGCAGAACATTTGCGCTTTGCTCTTAAATGATGATTGGCATTAGAAATATGATGAGTTTATATCAATATATGTTTTCGTTCAAAAGGGACAGTATTCTTTTTGCAAAGCCCTCTTCGTCAACTGTAAGTACAGCCGCCTTGATACCTATTGCCTTTGAAAGTTCTTCCATTTTGCAATCTGTTAAGGCAAGTTCAATTTTTTTGTTTCCAAAACTGCAAGCATGGGAAAATTCCTTTTTGAGCCTTTCGGAAGAGTCAACGCAGACTATGCAAAGCTTCGCTTTATTCTTTACAATTGACGAAATTGCCGCATCGTGACCTACGCTTAGCTTTCCTGCCTTTCTTGCAAAGCCGAGAAGAGGAAAAATTTTTTCATTCATTTTCCTTCATCTCCTGCTCCATACGATCATAGACCTCAGACGGAATTGAGCATTCAAGCGCTCTTTCTATCCGCTTTGCTTTTCTTGCCGCTTTTAAGCAGTCCGCCTTTTTGCAGACATAAGCGCCTCGTCCCGCCTTCTTTCCGGTAAGGTCAAGAGTTATTTCATATTTTTCCTCTTCACCTTCGGCGGCAAGCTTGGTCTTGACAACTCTTACAAGCTCTTTTTTAGGAAACATCTGTAAGCAGCCCATGCATTTTCGCATTGGGTCTTTTC
>CANQLQ010000242.1 GCA_947624755.1 uncultured Clostridia bacterium
TTGGCAAAAATGACGGAAAATACCGGTGCAAGATGCGCGTTCAGCCGGCAGGCGTGATTTATTCAGTGGTTCCTTAAGTCAAAGGAGGTTTCATATTATGGCTGAATGGTTCAGCAGTTTTGCTGACACGTTTATGCGCTGCTTTGTTGAAAACGGATATTGGAAATGGTTGGCAGAGGGCTTTCGCAATTCTCTTGTCACGACATTTTTTTCCGTTGCTATCGGATTTATTTTCGGTGTTATCCTTGCTACTGTCCGTTCGTCATATGACAAAAACGAAGAAAGACTTCGTATCAGGGGCGGAACAGGCTATTTCGCATTAAGGCTTTTAAATGTGATAAGTAAGATTTATATTACCGTTATTAGAGGTGTTCCGGTCGTAGTTCAGCTTATGATATGGTATTTCGTAATTCTTGTTTCTCAGAAGAATCCAATCGTGGTTGCCGTTATTGCGTTCGGCTGCAACTCGGCGGCATATATTGCTGAAATTTTCCGAGGAGGTATTATGTCAATAGACAACGGTCAGTTTGAAGCAGGCCGTTCGCTCGGATTCAACTATATTCAGACTATGATATATATTATAATTCCCCAAGTAATAAAAACCGTGCTGCCAACGCTTCTCAACGAAGTTATTGCCCTTTTAAAAGAAACATCGGTTGCAGGTTACGTCGGAATTATGGATCTTACAAAGGCCGGCGACCTTATTCGCGGAAGAACCTTTGAAGCGTTTATGCCGCTTATTGCCGTTGCCATAATTTATCTTATAACAGTTATTGTTCTTGCCAAAGTTTTCTCGTCTATCGAAAGGAGGCTTCGTAAAAATGAGCGATAAAATCAATAATCGGGCTCTCATTTCAATTACGGGTCTAAAAAAGCATTATCTCGGTGGCGAAGTCAAAGCTCTTGACGGAATTGACTGCACAATAAATAAAGGTGATGTAACCGTTGTTATAGGCCCTTCCGGAAGCGGCAAGTCAACCTTCCTTCGTTCGCTTAATCTTCTTGAAACTCCGACTGCGGGAAAAATTATTTTTGACGGCGTTGATATTGCAAACCCAAAAATTAATATTGACAAACACAGGCAGAAAATGGGAATGGTATTCCAGCACTTTAATCTTTTTCCGAATATGACTGTTTTGAAAAATATGACGATTGCTCCTATGAAGATTCTCAAAAAGTCAAAGCAGGAGGCGGAAGCTCGGGCAATGGCGCTTCTTGAAAGGGTAGGACTTGCCGACAGAGCGGACTCATATCCCTCTCAGCTTTCCGGCGGACAGAAGCAGAGAGTTGCAATTGTGCGCGCGCTTTGCATGGAACCCGAAGTTATGCTTTTCGATGAACCGACGTCTGCGCTTGACCCAGAAATGGTCGGTGAAGTTCTCGATGTTATGAAAGACCTTGCGAAAGACGGAATGACTATGGTTGTCGTTACTCACGAAATGGGATTTGCAAGAGAAGTCGGAACAAGACTTATTTTTATGGCGGACGGTAAAATTGTTGAAGAAAGCGAACCTAATGAATTTTTCAATAATCCTAAGAGTGACAGAGCTATAGACTTCCTTTCAAAGGTAATCAATATGTAACGCAGGCATCGCCTACATAAGTTACACGGGTTAGATTTATGCAGGCTTTACTCTTTTACGCCGCGAAACGACTTGAGTTGTTAACTGTAAAAAATTTTAGTCAATGGGCATATAGTCCGCAAAACTTAAATGGGGACAGTCTATGTATAAGTCTTTATACTCACACTACTGCACGCGTAGGGGCGACCACATGTGGTCGCCCCTACGCGATTTATGAAAATTTAATTAATGACAGCTCTTAGTATTTTGACAAAGTATTACACAATATTTGTAAGCAAGACGAGTATTAAGCGTGATTTAATCAGATGTTCCTTTATAAGGTCATAGCAAAAACAGGAGGCTTACAGCGAGCATAGTTTTTGCCGCGATATCTCTTAGTCAATATAAAGATCTCTTATTCCCTCAAGAGTTCTTATCGAAGAAATTGTCATATTAAGAGATTCTTCATCTCTCGGGAAGATAACAGCTTTGAGAACAACGGAGTCGCTCTTGCGCTTTGAGGGATTGCTGTCAGCGTAGAGTACTTCAAGAGAATGAAGATTTCCGCCGTAGCGTTTGACGATATTTCCTATCTCCGCCGCCTGCTTCGACATATTTTCGGCTTCGATATACAAATTCTTAGCCTGATTTTGA
Organism: uncultured Clostridia bacterium; assembly: GCA_947624755.1. Classification (GTDB taxonomy): domain Bacteria; phylum Bacillota; class Clostridia; order Oscillospirales; family Acutalibacteraceae; genus UBA6857. The sequence goes on from CANQLQ010000242.1 coordinate 2,217, forward strand.
GAACTGATAATGCGCTTGAATGCGTGAAGGGTAAGATAAATTACGACTGTCGCAACAAGCGCGCCGGTGTAATATCCCGCCCCAACAGCAAGACCGATACAGGAAACAGCCCAAAGGCTTGCTGCGGTGGTAAGACCTTTTACCGAAAAGCCCTCGCGAAGAATTGTTCCTGCGCCGAGGAAACCGATACCGGAAATTACCTGAGCGCCGAGTCTTGTCGGGTCAAAGCTTGTAAGTCCTTGGTATTCAAGAAAAACATACTTTGACGTCATCATGACAAGGGCTGCGCCGACTGCGACAAGTATATGGGTTCTAAAGCCGGCAGGACGGTGGGAATGTTCACGTTCAAAGCCGATTATACCGCTGAAAAGAACAGCCAGAAAAAGTTTTATTAAAGCGTCAATTGCATAATGAAATAAATCAATGTTGTAAACACCAATAAAAAAGTCTTTAATTGCCTCCAATTTTTTCACCTTCTGTATGTTTTGTGAAAAGTATAAAATATTTATTAATTAATAAGTATCGTTGAATAAATATTATATCACTTAAACTTGTAAAAATCAAATTTTTTCGACTCGGAGGTTATAAAATTTTTCTGAATTTCTGTCTGAAAAATATAGAGCTTTCTGTTTATTTAAGGAAACTTATTATAAATTTTTGTTTGACAGTTCGCAGATTTTATGATATTATGAATACAATATGAAAACGAGGTGTATTTATGAAAAGAATAAAGACATTATTGGTGTTTTTGGCTATTTGTGTACTCATGACACTGTTTGCTGTTTCCGCTTCGGCTAAGGGTCTTGGCGAACTTTATATTGACGGTTACAGCGCAACACAAGAGGTTGAAAAAATCTATTGGTCTGACAAGAACAGTGATTCCAAAAATTATCTTTACATTCCCACAAGCGCAGACAAAAATAATCTTGCTGTTTATTTTACCGGCGCGAGTGAAATTACCGTAAACGGCGTTACAGTCAAAAACGGTGAAAAGACAAATGTTTTCGCTAAGGAAGGTACATATACAATTGCCGCCGACGGCGTTACAACAACTCTTACCGTAAAACACACAGGTCAGC
>CANQLQ010000243.1 GCA_947624755.1 uncultured Clostridia bacterium
GAGGGCAACAAGCTTGCTCACCCGAACAGCCGTTTCACTGCTCCGGTAGCAAACTGTCCGTGCCTTTCAAGTGAATTTGAAAATCCGGCAGGCGTTCCGATTTCCGCAATTATCTTCGGCGGCCGCCGCCCGGATACAGTACCTCTTGTTTATCAGTCCCGTGACTGGAACAACGGTGTATTCATCGGCTCGATCACCGGTTCTGAAACAACAGCAGCCGCAGCGGGCGCTGTAGGTGTTGTTCGCCGTGATCCGATGGCTATGCTTCCGTTTTGCGGTTATCATATGGGCGATTACTTCAAACATTGGATCGAAATGGGCGAAAAGCTTGGCGACAAAGCTCCGAAAATCTTCAACGTAAACTGGTTCCGTGTTGACGATGAAGGTCACTTCATTTGGCCGGGCTTCGGCGACAACCTTCGTGTTCTTGAATGGATTATTAAGAGATGCGAAAACGAAGTTGACGCAAAAGAAACATCAATAGGTTATGTTCCGTATGCAGAGGACATCAACCTTGAAGGACTTGACTTCTCAAGAGAAGACCTTGAAGCTATCCTCAAAGTTGACAACGCAAAATGGGCAAAAGAAGCCGAAGGTATTGAAGATTTCTATACCAAGTTCGGCGACAAGCTTCCGACCGAACTCAAGGAACAGCTTGAGATCCTCAAAAAGAATACTGCTCAATAAGGCGATTTTGATTAATTCTGTAGGGGCGACCACATGTGGCCGCCCTCAGTTTGTCGATAAACTTTTTTGCGATAAAAGTTTTCGCCCGCCTTTTTCAAAAGGCGGCGGGGTTGAGGGGCGGCGCCCCCATCGCAGATAGCAGGCTACGAAATTTTTGTCCAAAAGAGCGCAGGAGTGGCGAAAAACAGTCCGATGGACTATTTTTCGGTGGGGATTCTCGCCTGTCGGCTCGGTCGGTGCTTTTGCGTTGTTGACGCAAAGGTCGCCCCCGGCGACCCGCACCCCTCGCCGGAGGTTCCCCATAATCTTAATCCTTTTGTGCATATTGCCAAGCGACACATACTTTTTCTACACGCTGGGGGCGACCACATGTGGCCGCCCTGATTTTTATATTTATAACCGGAAGCATGACGAAGAGATCCCATAAGTCACGAATAACAAAAAATTAAAAATTATTAAATTTTTCATATTTGTATTTCAAAATTTATCGCTTTGTGATAAAATGAACACAATTAAAAATTTTTTTGGGAGGTAAAACTGTGAAATTTTCAAAAAAATTATTAAGCATTCTTCTTGTGACGCTTCTGATTTTCAGCGTTGCGCCGCATGGCGAATCCGAAGGAATAACGGCGAGCGCGGCCTCCAATGAGGGTACTTTCGGAGCGGACGGAGATAATCTTAAGTGGTCGTTCGACAGCGTTACAGGCGAGCTTAACATCACCGGCAGCGGAGCGATGGAGGATTATGAGGATGTGATGACTCCGTGGGATAGCTTCGCCGATTCAATTAAAACTGTAACAATCGGAAACGGCGTAACAACTATTGGTTATAATGCATTTTTCTATTGCAGCAGCCTTGCAAGCATAACAATACCGGAAAGCGTAACAGACATTGGTGAAAGGGCATTTGCCAATTGCGACAGCCTTGAAAGTATAACAATTCCCGACAGCGTAACAAGTATTGGTGGGTATGCATTTAGTGGTTGCAGTAAACTTTCAAGCATAGAAATCGGAAGCGGTGTAACAATTATTGATCAATATGTATTTGCCGGCAGCGGCCTTGAAAGCATAAAAATTCCCGACAGCGTAAAAAGCATTGGTGAGTCTGCATTTAACAATTGCCCTAAACTTTCAAGCGTAGAAATCGGAAGCGGAGTAACAAGTATTGGTAGTTATGCATTTGGATATTGCGAAAACCTTGAAAGCATAAAAATTCCCGACAGCGTAAAAAGCATTGGTGAGTCTGCATTTAGTTCTTGCAGCAGTCTTCAAAGCATAACAATTCCGGACAATGTAACAAGTATTGGTGATTCTGCATTTACCGATTGCCCTAAACTTTCAAGCGTAGAAATCGGAAGCGGCGTAACAAGTATTGGTTATCGTGTATTTGGAAATTGCGAAAACCTTAAAAGCATAACAATTCCCGACAGCGTAACAAGTATTGGTATGTATGCATTTCAGTATTGCACGAAGCTTTCAAGCGCAGAAATCGGAAGCGGTGTAACAAGTATTGATTATGGTGCATTTGGAGATTGCGAAAACCTTGAAAGCATAACAATTCCCGACAGCGTAATAAGCATTGGTGATGTTGCATTTTACAATTGCACGAAGCTTTCAAGCGCAGAAATCGGAAGCGGAGTAACAAGTATTGGTAGTTATGCATTTGGAAATTGCGAAAACCTTGAAAGCATAACAATTCCCGACAGCGTAACAAGTATTGGTGAGGCTGCATTTGTTGATTGCAACCGTCTTGCAATAATATCAATACTCAATCCTCAATGCACAATTTATGATTCTGCAAGTACTATTAGCTACTCAAATGTTTTGATTCACGCTGACGAAAACTCAAAGGCAAAAGAATATGCTGACAGGTATGGCAAAACTTTCCAAAGCGAACACAAAGACGATTTGGGAACAGTAACCAAAGAGCCAAGCTGCACAGAAGTCGGAACAAGAACATATACATGTCAGTGGTGCGGTCAGCTATTTAAAATAGAAGATGTCCCTGCAACAGGTCACTCCATGACAAAAACCGACGCTAAAAAAGAAACCTGCGAAACAGCAGGCAACGAAGCTTACTGGTACTGTTCAACCTGTAAAAAATACTTCAGAGATGAAAACGGCGACGTTGAAACCACACTTGACGAAGTAACAATTAATGCCACAGGTCACAAAATGAGCGCGGACAGAAAAGTATACATGGACTCAACCTGCTCACAAACAGGCCTTCTCTGCCATTACTGTGAAAACTGCGGAAAATTTGACGTTCAACACGACACCGTAATTATTCCGCTCAAAGAGCATTTGACGGCATTAGAGCCGTATGAGGTTATCCCTGCAACCTGCACAGAGTCCGAAAAGCTTCATTATACCTGCGTAAACTGCGGTATTGAAATAGTAAAAGAGGGCAGACCTGCTATCGGCCACAACGGTGTATGGAAAGTAACCGTTGTTTCCTGCGATAAAACCGTAGGAAAGTCCGAGCTTATCTGTGAACGCTGCAACGCAGTGCTTGAAGAAAAATTCGGCTCGACAGCTGAACATCAAATCGTAATTGACGAGCCTGTTGCCGCAACATGCATGAGTACAGGCCTTACACG
>CANQLQ010000244.1 GCA_947624755.1 uncultured Clostridia bacterium
GCGTAATAGTAAAAGCCTGTATAAATCTAACCCGTGTAACTCCTGTGGGCGATGCCCACCGCGTAATTGCTGCACGCCATGCGTGCCTGCGGGCGATGACCGTGGGCGACCACACGGGGTCGCCCCTACGCGTGCCATAGTGTTAGTATCAAGACTTATATAAATCTTCACTGTGTAACCGCTGTGGACGACGCCCACTTACTAAAAATTTTACAGTCAATAACACAAGTTGTTTCGCGGCGTAATAGTAAAAGCCTGCATAAATCTACCCCGTGTAATTCCTGCGTCACACTGCGTGTGACACCTCCCCTTTCATGGGAGACAAAATTGCTTAATCAAAAAACAACTTAAATATCAGCACGAAGAAAGGCGGTATGTAAAATGAAAAGGGAAAATTTAGATGATATAAAGAAGCTGTTCGGCGAAGAAACCGAGCTGCCGGCTGAACTTTCAAAAGAAAATGTTACAAAAAAGCTTGCCCTCATATCTGTGAAGAAAAAAAGCAAAATTAAAACATTTTCTAAATATGCGGCGGCTGCGGCGGCAGTTGTTATCATTGCAATAGGAGCTGTTTCTGTCGGCGGACTTGAAAGAAAGGTTAATTTTGAAGCTGTCGAGCAAAAAAATGACGAACAGTCGATCTGTTATGCCCCGATTGACATTGGTATAAAGCCAAACAAAATATCAAGGTTTTCCGATGATAAAGATTTGGAAAATTACTTTACCAATATTGCAAAAGAAAACAATGGTTCTGTTTATTATGACTTTATACACTTTTTAAGCGGTGCGAAAACTGAAAATTCAGAAGCAGTCGTACAGGAGATAGCCGACGAAAACAAAAATGAAGCGGGGATTTACATTAACTCCGACGGCTACCGTGAGCCGGGTTCAAGTGCGGCTCACGGTGAAACCAATACGCAGGTCAAAGGTGTTGACGAAGCGGATATAATCAAAAACGACGGCAGATACCTTTATATAATTTCGGACGATTCACTTTTGACTATTGTCGACACTCAGACTATGGACGCGGTTTTTTCAAAGAAAGTCGAATCGAACGAAAAGGATAAAGTCCTCACCGCAAATGAAATTTATTTAAAAGACAACACGCTTGTTGTAGCCGCAACCGAATATGAAGAAAACAAAGAGGAAAAGAAAGAAAATTACAGAGAGTTTTCTGACGTTGTCTATCCGTATTATATTTCAAACTGCAAAACGGTCAACATTATTTTTGACGTAAAAGACAAGGGAAACCCGAAAGAACTTCGCAGATTTACTCAGGACGGCTTAATAAACAGCTCCAGAATGATTGGTTCTGTACTTTATACCGTAACAAATTATTCGGTTAATATTGACGATAAAAGTAAAATAAAAGATAAATGTTATCCTACGGTTAACGGCAAAAAGTCCGACGCAAACGAGATTTATGTTATCGACAAAAGCAAAAAAGAAACATCGTATATTATACTTTCCGCTTTTAACACGGCAAATACAGACTCCGAGGTAAACAGCGTATCTGTTCTCGGCTGCGGCGACAAGCTGTACTGCTCTAATAATAATATGTATGTTATTGAAAATTCCTTCAATTTGCAGACGGGCAAAGATGTTGTAAATATCTACTCATTTGCTCTTGACGGCGACAAGGTTTACTATAAAGCGTGCGGCGTTGTACCGGGTGATGTTGAAGGACAGTATTTTATTGACGAGTACAACAGCTATCTTCGTATTGCAACCAACGATTATAATTACCACGAAGATAAGGATATAAGCTCGCTTTATGCTCTTGATATGGATCTTAACGTCGTTGGAAAGCTTGAGAATTTTTCTGACGATGAACAGATAAAAAGTATACGCTTTATGGGCGACACGGCATATGTTGTAACCTTCAAAAACACCGACCCGCTTTTTGCAATTGATATGAGCGACCTTTCCAAAATGAAAATTCTCGGCACTGTCAAGCTTCCCGGCTTTTCGGAGTATCTGCACAGCGTGGGCGACGGACTTCTTGTCGGTATCGGCTATGACGGTGACGAAGAAGACGCGGACTTCAGCACGGTAAAAATCACCCTCTTTGACGTATCGGACAAAATGAACCCAAAAGTGCTTGATACCCACGTTATCAAAAATGCGGTATCTGATGTAAACTATGAGCCTAAGGCATTCCTTTTCTATGCCGAAGAAAATATTATAGGCATTCCGATTAGCTATTATGACAACTATGGTGCGGCCGGTGAAAATTATCAGTTCAAGCTTTTGAAAATAGAAAACGGAAAATTCACCGATAAGTATAATTTTGCCCACCCAAGCACAGGCGCATACAATACACTGTTTTTCAGAGGTTCGTATATTGCAGACAAGCTTTATACAATTACAAATCTCAGTGTTGCACAGTTTGATATACAAAGCGGAGAACTTATTAAAACTTTGACTTATGCAAACCCCGATGTTAATCAGCCGCAAGTCTATAACGGAGTTACCGAAGCCGTATCCGGCGCTGATGACAAAGTTATCGTAACGGCAACAACATCCGCCGCAGCCGTGTCCGAAGCCGACACAGCCGCAAAGGGGGAAATTATACAATGAAAAAGGCAAGCAAAATAACGCTTGTAATTCTTGCGTGTATTGTTTCTTTTTACGGTATCTTTGTTGCTTTAGACTGCATAAGACTTAAAAGTGCGCAAAAGGGTACAAAGCCGCTGATTACAATCAGCGAGGACAAAGAAAATCACACCTATAACGGCTTGGGTTATTCGGTCAAATATTATCTTGATGAAAATGAAACTTCATATAAAAATGCCTATGGCGCAGAGAGCAGGCTTTTTGGAAGATTTCTTCTCTGGGCATATGTCGAAGATAAAGCCGCAGGCGGCAATACGCAAACCGAACCTCAATGGCAATACACCCCGATGGTTATGGTAAACGGTGAGCTGTATTACGATACCGGCATAAGAAGTGACGAGGCAAAATGTGGAGTTATGGACGGTGAAATAACATCGCAGGTTTCGTCTAATCAAAGGCCTAACAAAAATAATCAGTCAAACTTCGGTACAGGATACGGTTATCAGTTTGGGCAGGAGGGAACGATAAATATTTATATTAATGGAGCTTGGAATGTTTTTGCGGTGAAGTGAAAGTTACCGCTTCAATGACAGGGGAAGCCGGCCTTCATTTATGGAAGCTCTGATTAATTCAGGGCTTTCATAAAAGTTTTCGCCCGCCTTTTTCAAAAGGTAATTCCCCTGTCAGGGGAAATGTCTGCGAAGCAGACAAAAGGGTC
>CANQLQ010000245.1 GCA_947624755.1 uncultured Clostridia bacterium
CCTTTTGTGCATATTGCCAAGCGACACATACTTTTTCTATACGCTGAAATGCCGACGTTGTGTCGGCATTTGTAATAATAGAAAAAAGTTATTTTGAAATAAGTTCGGAAAAGCTTGTTGCAAGTCCGGCAATTGATTGAATTTCAGATGGAATAATAATTTTTGTTGACTGTCCGTCCGCAACTTTTTCAAGTGAAGTAAGCGAACGAAGAGCAATAACTTCTTTTCCGGGATTTGCTTCGTTAATAAGGCGGATACCTTCGGCTTCAGCCTTCTGAATTGCAAGAATAGCCTGTGCTTCACCGTCAGCTTCACGAATCTTCTGTTCGCGAACAGCGTCAGCCTGCAAAATTGCGGCTTCCTTGTCAGCCTGCGCCGCAAGGATTTTTGCTTCTTTTTGACCTTGGGCGACAAGGATTTTACTTTCTTTATCGCCTTCTGCACGCAGGATAGCTTCACGGCGTTCACGTTCGGCTTTCATCTGTTTTTCCATTGCATCTTGAATTTCTCTCGGCGGAAGAATGTTTTTAAGTTCAACACGGTTAACTTTGATTCCCCACGGGTCGGTGGCTTCGTCAAGAATACCTCTTATTTTTGCGTTTATAGTGTCGCGTGAAGTAAGAGTATGGTCAAGTTCAAGTTCACCGATTATGTTACGAAGAGTTGTTGCCGTAAGATTTTCGATTGCCGAAAGGGGATGCTCAACGCCGTAAGTATAAAGCTTTGGGTCGGTTATCTGATAGAATACAACGGTATCTATCTGCATTGTAACGTTATCTTTTGTGATAACGGGCTGCGGTTTGAAGTCAACAACCTGCTCTTTGAGCGAAACGATTTTTGCAACTCTTTCAAAGATAGGCACTTTAACGTGAAGGCCTGTCTGCCAAGTAGCCTGATATGCTCCGAGACGCTCAATTACATATGCCTTAGACTGCGGAACAATTTTGATGTTAAGTGCAATAATTACAAGCGCCAATAAAACAAGTGCAATAATTAAATAGATCATTGGTAAATACCTCCGTTAAAATATTAATATTCTTTTTTTACTATGAGTTTAACGCCTTCGATAGCCTGAACAATAACAACGGCGTCAGCCTCAATGTTTTCTCCGTCAGAGCTTCTTGCAGTCCAAATATTACCCTTGATTTTTACCTGACCGCTGCCAAGGGTGTTATCTATTTTCTCGGTTACAATAGCTTTTTGACCGATACACATATCCGCGTTTGTGGGCTGGACTTTGGTTTTGGTAAATTTTCTAAGGTAAGGGCGGGCAACGATAAGAGTCAGCAAAGAAACTGCGACAAAAACAATTAACTGCCCCACAGGATTTGCACCGTTAACGTTTGAGATTATTGCGCCTATGGAACCTATGGCAAACCATATGGTAACTATTTGGGCGGTCGCGACTTCAATAACAGTAAAAACAACAGCAAGCGCGATCCACATTATCAGCAAAGAATCCATGTTATTTACCTCCTTAATTATATATAAATTATATAATATTTTGTCGAAATTTGCAATACTTATTTAGTAATTTTTTGTAATTTTATAAAATATTACCAATGCTTATTCTTTGCTCATCAATAACGCCTTTAAGAGCATTTATGCTGTTTTCAATTTTTTCTTTGGCCGTTTCAATGCTGCCGCTTTCAATCAACGGTTCGATTGACGGCAGGTCTACATTGATACTTTCAAGCATTGTATGGTCAAGAAATATATCAAATACTGTTTTATATTTTTCCCATTTTTCCTCGCTTGAAATAACCTTTTTATCGGCCTTTTCAATTTCATTGTTTTCAATATATTCAAGGGCCGTGTTTAACTCCAAGGTTATTTCTTCGGAAAGTTTACTTACAATAAAATAGCTTGAAACACAAACTGTAATACATATTGTCAAAAGTACAGATGCCGCAATAAATCTTTTAAGCATAGTTAATCCTCTCTGACTACGATATTTGCCGACCCATCTTTTGAATAGGTCATTAACAGCACGTTGCTTTTTTTCAGTTTTTTCTCTTTGAGGATCTTTTCAAGTTTATTATCGGTCAAACCGCAGACGTCAAATTCCCTTGTAATAACCTTGCCGTCACTTATAACAAGGCAGGGAATAGGGTCGTCATTTGCTTTAATGTTAAGGTCGCCGTTTGTGGCGGGACTCGATTGCTTTTTTAATAAAATACTTATCGAGCCGTTGGTTTCAATGTATGCATACTGAACGGTATCAATATCAAAAACATCTTTGAGCCTTAACGCTTCCATTAAATCGTCAACGCTGTATCTTACGAGCTTCATATTTTCCTGAAGGATTTTTCCCTCTTTGATGATCATTACGCTATGCCCTTGAAGAAGTGTGCGAAACTTTCCGGACTTCATTGAAAAAACGGAAAACATAACTTCAAGCGACACAAGAAGAAAAACCGACACAAGGCTTTGTATAAGCGGTGTTTCGCTGTTTTCAAGCGGCATTGCGGCAATTTCGCTAAGGAGAATGGTAACCACAAGTTCAGCGGGCTGAAGCTCACCGATTTGTCTTTTGCCCATAAGCCTTACGCTTGCAATTACAACTATATAAACAATAAAACCTCTGATAATAAGCGGAATCAAAAAAATCACCCTGTTTAATTGTGGACAAAGCAGGGTATTATTTATTCGTTTTCAGTCAACTTTTTAAGGAAGCTATGAAATTAAGCTCTAAGCTTGTATTAATCAGAGCTTCCTTAAGTCTTATGAAACATTACAGTTAAAGTTTTCACTTTTCAATGAAACGAGAGATTTATCGGAGCAGTCAATAACGGCGTTAAAATTGCCGTAATCATAAGTTCCGATGATTTGTGAATTTCCTTTTAAAGCTATTGTGTAAGAATTTGAGCCTAATGAAGAAAGTATATCAAAAAGATTTTCGTATATATTTTTTTCGGCGGTAAGATTTTTTTGTGAATTTATTTGGACTTCGCAATTTCCTTTTATAAAGCGTATATTTTCGCCCTCTTTTTTTATAATACAACCTTTAATATTTTCGGGTTTGGTGATTGCAAGTTCAATAAGGTCACAAGAAGAAAACTTTAAATTACCCTCAAGGGAAAAATCGCCTTTTTGTATTTCAATATGAGAAGAAAAAGGCTGACAGGTATATGTCTGCGACTGAACCTTTGAACAGGACGATAAAGTCATAAGACAAATAATTAAAACAAGAAAAAATCTGCGCATAAAAACCCCCCATTATAAAAAGCGGAAAATTTAAGGAAGCACTGATTAAATCGAACGTG
>CANQLQ010000246.1 GCA_947624755.1 uncultured Clostridia bacterium
AAATATGTCGGTTGACTGCGACTGCTGTGCTGTAGCGGAAGATCCGTGCATGAAGGATATCGGTATCCTTGCTTCAACCGACCCGATTGCAATTGACCAGGCTTGTCTTGACCTTGTTTATTCAGCCGATGATCCGGGAAAAAATCACCTTATTGAACGAATTGAATCAAGAAACGGTGTTCATACTATTGAAGCGGCGGCAGAGCTTGGATTCGGCAGCCGTGAGTATGAATTGGAAGAGATTTGATTTTGCTATATTTGAACGATACCGATTAATCAAAGCGTCTATATAACTTCTCATAGCTTTTAAATTAACGGCAGGAATTGAATCCTGCCGCTTTTTTGTTTTGTATTGAATTTTTGTTTGACTGAAATTACAGTTTAAAACTCAAGTGTTTTTGTTTCGCCTGCCGCAAATGAAATTGTCTTTGCGCTGTCCTTTGCAAGGGCGCAGGAAACTTTGATTGTCTGCGCAATATCGGACTTGATTGTAACAGTAGTTGTGCCGGCTGTCATATCCCATTTAAGGCTTACGATTTCCGCCTGAGTTCTTGCTCTTATACCTGTTATTTCGCCCTTTTCAAATCCGCTTGTCGGAAGAGCAGGAAGAAGCTCGATTTCACCGTTGTTTGAGAAAACAAGACTTTCGTTGATTATTCCAAGATAGCCTATGGCAAAGTCCGTGCAATAGCAGCTGCCGCGGTCATAGTCATGATTGGTCATAAGTGAATCATAGTGAATTTTGTGATTCATAAGCTTTACAAGAGCGGCGGTTAATGAATCTCTGTCTTTGAGTCTTGCGGCAATAAGTGAACGGTGAATGAGGGCATGGCTTGCCTCGTTTTCACTTTCACGGTTTGCAATAGCCTGTTTGCAGGCGGCTGTGAGTTCATCGTTATTTTGAGTTTCAAACATAGGCCATACGCAGTAAAGGTGGCTTAAATGTCTGTGTTCATTATTTTCTTCAAACTGATTGCATTCCCATTCCTTTAGTGCGCCCGTGCTGTCATAAAGGTATGGGGGAAGCTTTGAAAGGAGATATTCATATTTTTCCATACTGATTTTGCAGCCGGTATCTTTGGCTACAGTAAGGAGCATTTCTATGTTGTCTCTGCAAGCTGAAATGTCAATTGCACAGTTTGCATCCGATGGACTTGGATAGTTTGACGGATTGTTTTCGGGTGAATAGCTTGGAAGAATGCAGAAATATTCATCATCTGAAAGTGTTTTCTTGCCCTTCTCATAGTGAATATCGCCGTTTTTGTCGGTGTAATATTCTTCTGTCATAAGCTGATCCCAATAATTGCAGGACTTAATAAGAAGCGGAAGAAGCACATCTTTTTCAAGGTCAAGATATCCCTTTTCTTCGATAGCCTTAATGTCATCGTCTGAAAGATCCTCTTCTGTTACCGAAAGGACAGATTTAAGAGCGTTAAGATCAAACTCATCGCTGAGAGGAATCTTTATATTGCCGTAGCATTGAAGCGTTTCAAATAAAGGCTGAATCATCCAGCTTGTGCCGGCATTCCAGTATCTGAACGGATAAGGATAGCACGTTTCGGTAATAACCGCTTTGTCGCCATCACTGTTGACGGGAGCTTGTATAGCATCGTCGTAACCGTGGGTTGCTTTTGCGTTTTCTTCCCAGTCAGGAAGCTGACGAAGAATAAAATATGTATAACCGATAGGAGCGTTGGCAAGGTTAGAGGTGTTCATTGATGAAGTCTGAAGGTTGACGTTTGCGTCCATGGTATATTTACTTCCCCAGCCTGTACTCCATTCACCTGTCCACATACCGTAAAGACGGCTTGTTGCATAGCCTGCACAGCAGAGATATGCGTATCTTCCGTTGTAGTATGCACGCTGTGCAAGATCGGACTCAAGCTCTTTTTTACCTCTTTGAGCCTTTGTTAGAGCTTCATTTGAAGCGGCGCTTGTCGGCTTATCCCCAAGCTTGAATGTGACTGCGTCAAACATCGGTGTGAAAATATCGGTATGCGCCTTGAGAGCTTTTTCATAGTTGAACGTACCGTTTTGCGTGTATTTTTTTGCTGCGGCTTTAACTTCTTTTTCAAGGTCATTTACAAGGGCATATTCTTTAGCGTCGGCAAAGTCGTCCATTTTGCCCATTTCGTGAGTCCTTCCGGTAACGGTTATAAGGTAAACCGCTTCGGCACCACTGATTTTAAGCCGGGGATTTTCCTTTGCGGCATACTGTTCATCACTTACTGCCTCGCCGTTTACTTTTTCTTTCGCACCATCGGTTACGATATAGGTAACGGTTGCATATCCTCCCTCTTTAAGCTCGCTGTTTTCATAGTCGGGGTAATGAGCGACCATTGAAAGGGTTGAAAGGTCGTCGGAAAGAAGCTTTTTGTATTTAATATTGACCTCGTCGCTGTCGCCGTAGTTTGCCATTACGGATATGTTGTCATAAGAAAGAGTAAGGTTTACTTTGGCATCGGCGCTTGATTTTTCAATTTTTGTAATTGTAACCGCGTCGGCCTGAGAAGTGAAGGTAGAGCGAAGCCAGGTTCCGTTTTTGTCGGTGTAGCGGACGCCTTACCTGCGCAGTTTCAAAGTCGGTGTAGCGAACATAGTCCTTTGCCTTTTCTTTTGCGATGTCAATGCGAAGTTCTCCGCCCGGGTGGAAACGGTAAACATCATCGTAAGGCGCACGGTCAACAATATCCTCGCCCTTGACAATGTGCTGCTTTACAGGTTCAAGTTCATCGTCAACAACTGGGCAGTAACGCACATTTTCGTTTGGCATAATAAAATGCATATTTTGGAAAATGAGAGTATCGCTGTAAGGCGAACCGCTTGTGACAACGCCTTGCATACCGTTTCCCGAAACCATTCCTTCCCGCCATGCATCGGTTTTGTTTTTCTTTGTGGCGGAAAGCTCGGTGTAAGAAGCGCTGTATGAAATTTTTTCGTTTGAATCAAAGATGTCGCTTACATTGGCGCTTGTTTTTGCACAGGCAGCAAAAGAAAAAAGCAATAATGCCGCAAGGCACAAAGAAATAATTTTTTTCATAGAATATCTCCTTCCGGTACACAGCTATGTGTTCTTTTTTATTAACGGTTGTTTAAGGAAGCTCTGATTAAATTACGCACTCATCTTGCTTGCAAATATTGAGTAATACTTTGCCAAAATATTTAGGATTGTGTATGAAAAATATTGATTATCTCAAAAAGCCTTGATTTTACGGGCAGTTTCGCAGGGTAACAAGCCGGATTTACTACTCAT
>CANQLQ010000247.1 GCA_947624755.1 uncultured Clostridia bacterium
GCAAACGGATATGAAATAAAGGTTCTCGACCTTATCAATATGGAAAAGAGTGATTGCTACAATCCGTTTGTGTATATAAAAGATGACAATGATATTCAGCGACTTGTAACAAACCTTTTCAAAAACACGACACCGAAAGGTTCACAAGCACAAGACCCGTTTTGGGATCAGACGGCAAGTATGCTTTTGAAAGCCTTAATATCGTTCCTGCATTATGAAGCGCCGCCCGAAGAACAGAACTTTTCGACCGTTCTTGAAATGATAAGGCAAGGCGATGTCAGTGAAGAAGATGAATACCTTGTAAGTCCGCTTGACGCATTGTTTGAAGCATTAGAGAAAAAGGATCCGCAGCATATAGCCTTGAAATATTACCGTTCGTACCACAAAGGAGCAGGAAAAACCTTGAAGTCTATACAAATTTCTTTACTTGCAAGGCTTGAAAAATTTGACTTGAACACGCTTTCAAGTATTACGCAAACAGATGAAATGAACTTAAACAGCATAGGTGAAAAGAAAACTGCCGTCTTTGCGGTTATCCCAGAAAGTGACAGCAGTTTTAATTTTGTAGTCGGTATGCTTTATACGCAGCTCTTTCAGCAGCTCTACTATCAAGCTGACTTTGTACACGGCGGAAGACTGCCCGTTCATGTGCATTTCGTTATGGATGAGTTTGCGAATGTTGCGCTGCCTGATGATTTTGATAAGCTGTTAGCTACTATGAGAAGCCGTGAAATTTCAGTGTCTATCATCATTCAGAATATGGCACAGCTTAAAGCGCTGTTTGAAAAGCAGTGGGAAAGCATTGTCGGCAACTGCGACGAGTTTCTATATTTAGGTGGTAACGAACAAAGTACACATGAATATATTTCAAAACTGCTCGGGAAAGAAACGATTGACACAAACACTTTCGGAAAAAGCACAGGTAGAAACGGTAATTACTCTACAAACTATCAAATCTCAGGGCGAGAACTGCTTACTCCAGACGAAGTGCGAATGATGGATAATCAGTATGCTTTACTCTTTATCCGTGGTGAACGACCTGTGCAGGATTTGAAGTTCGATATTTTGAAGCATCCGAATGTTGCACTTACAACGGACGGAAAAACCGAACCGTATATTCACGGCTTTGACGATTACTCAGTCTGCGATTTGTTTTTGAAAGATTTTGAAGAATTAGAAGAAAACAAAAACAGCGAATCTACTGATGATATTGAGTTTGTAGTTTATTCAAGTGAAGAAATTGAAGAATTTTTATTAAATTTTAAGGAGGAAAGAGTCAATGAAAAAGATTAGCACAAAAACACATCTTACAGGAAAAGCAAGAAAAGGTTTTAAGTTTTATGTTAGCCTTATTCTTGCAGTCACAATTATTTGTACCTTTGCGGTAACGGCATTTGCAGCGAAAGAAACCGATCCGGTAGCGGTTGTAAACAATCTTTCAACCTTTATCTTCGGTCTTATTCGAGCTGTCGGACTTATTCTGCTCGGCTTCGGTATTGTACAGGTAGGTCTTTCTCTTAAATCACATGATCCGTCACAGAGAGCGAACGGCTTTTTGACCGTTGCGGGCGGTATTATCATTACCTTTGCAAAAGAGATTCTTAATCTTATTACGGGTTAATCAAAAGCAACACTATCATTGCAAGAAGCTATGCTTTCTGTAATAACTCTGCTCATTGCTCTATACTATAAGTAAGACTTTTAGTTATCTCTTTTCACTATTAGTATGGAGGTGGAATTGTGGTTGAACAGGAAATCGGAAAACGCATAAAATATTACAGAAAGCAGTGTGGATTAACTCAGGAGCAGCTTGGCGAAAAGGTGGATTTATCAACAACATATATTTCTGCCGTTGAAAGAGGTTTGTATTCTATAAGCCTCGGTAAACTTGTCGATATTTTAAATTGTCTTGGCTGCTCGGCAGATGATGTGTTCGGTGAGGTATTAGTTTGCAGGAATAAATACAAGGCTTCCGAGCTTTCGGAAAGGATAGAAAAATTACCCAAAGACGAGCAATCGAGAATACTTGAAGTTTTGGAAACACTCATTAACACAGCAAAGAAGTAATTATCAAAGTAAGAGCCTGTAGCAAAAAAGTTACAGGCTCGACCTTTTTTGACAAAATTGTTGTCTCACTATTGATAAACTAATAGCGTTACTATAATATATAGCGGTAATACTATAAAAACAAGGTGAAATAAAAAGTGATACAACAATTTAAAACAGTCTGCTTTACCGGACACAGACCTCAGTCAATACCGTTTCTTTGGAACGAAACAAATGATAGAAGCATTGCACTGAAAAAGAGAATACAAGAAAACATCATAAACTTGATAGAATACGAAAATGCCGCTCATTTTATCTCCGGTATGGCACTCGGCACGGATCAGATTTGTGCCGAGCTTGTTTTAGAGTTAAAAGGGCAGTATCCGCACATCACACTTGAATGCGCATTTCCATGCAAAACACAAGCTGTCAAATGGAGTGATAAATGCAGGGAAAGATATTTCAACATCATTTACCAAGCAGATAAGAAGACTATGGTGCAAAGAGAATACACACCTGATTGCATGAGGAAACGCAATAAATATATGGTTGATAAGTCTGATTTCATCATTGCAGTTTGGAACGATAGTCATTCAGGTACGGGTAATACCGTAGCATATGCAAGAAGTAAAAACAAAACCATAATTCAAATAAATCCATATTTAATTTAATCGCAGGCAGGGTTCATCTCTGCCTGTTGTCTTACTCTTTTTTGAAGGGAGGAATCTGATGGAATCATCAAACTGGGTTGTACAAAACCTGCAAAACGCACTTGCGACTTGGAACGATAAACTGAGCGAAATATGGCTGCTTGTTACGCAATCCCCCGAAGAATTCAAAGGCGGCTCAATATGGAGCGTTATTACCAATATACACGGAGCACTGCAAGCGATAGGATATTCGCTGTTGGTGCTTTTTTTGTTGTCAGTATGATGAAGACCTGTGGCAATTTTGCAGAACTTAAAAGACCTGAGATAGCAGTCAAAATGTTTATCCGCTTTATTCTTGCAAAGGCTTCAATCGACTACGGACTTGAACTGATGATGGCACTGTTCAGCATAGTACAAGGCATTGTAGCCAAAATCATGGCAACATCGGGCCTAGGCAGTACATCAGAGATGGTATTACCCGACAGTATCATTAAAGCTATTGAGGATAGTGGCTTTTGGGAGTCAGTACCGCTATGGGCGGTAACTCT
>CANQLQ010000248.1 GCA_947624755.1 uncultured Clostridia bacterium
CATCTTGCTTGCAAATTTTCCGTAATACTTTGCCAAAATACTCGGCAATACACAAAGTATTACCTTAAATTTTTGGAATAAAAAAGATGCTTTCAAATTAGAGACAAAGTGTTTTCGCGGAATAAAATTATAATTTTATATAATTTCTATCCCGCGTAATTCCTGCGGACGATGTCCGCCACACCATGCGTGCTCGCCGCCTATTGCAATTTTCATCTTTTATTCCTTGCCGTCAAATATATATGAATCGACCGATATTGTATCCGGCTTCTTTTCCGGGTCAATTTCGGCATCTTCCTCAACTGCTTTGATCATCTGACGAAGTGATACTGCGCCTATCTCAGCCGAATCCTGAGCTACCGTTGCGGAAAGCTCACCGCTTTCAACGCTTTTTATAGCTTCCGCCGCTCCGTCTGTTCCGACTACCATTATTTTTCCGAGCTTGTCTGCATTTTTAACCGCCTGTACTGCGCCGAGAGCCATTGTATCGTTGCAGCAATAAAAAGCTTTAAGGTCGGGATATTTCTGTATAATACTTGCCGCAGTGTCAAGGGCTTTCTGCCTGTCCCCATCGGCAGGCTGAGAGCTTACAAGCTTAATTTTTTCGGCGTCCTCGAATGCATCTTCAGCGCCCTGTTTTCTTGCTTCTTCCGAAGCGTTGCCTGCCTTGCCTTCAATAATTGCAACTTCACCGCCGTTTTCGAGAGCGTCAATAATATAATTTGCACCTTTTTGACCAACATCTTCATTGTCGGTTGTGGCTAAGGCTATCACGCTGCCGCCTGCGCTTTTAAGAGCATCCATATCAATTTTTTCGTCAATATTCATAATGTAGATTCCCTTTTTATTTGCCTGAACAATTCCGTTGATAAGATTCGTCGGTGAAAGCGGCGCGACACCGATTGCTTTATAGCCCTTGTTTATGCAGTTTTCAAGAATACGCAGTTGCCCTTCGGTATCTTCTTCGCTGTTGACGTCGAAAATATCAACCTTTATACCTTGCCTTTCTGCTTCTTCTTCAATTCCCGATTTCATTGTTGCCCAAAAATCATCTGAAAGGTTTTTAATAATGACCGCATATTTAACCGATGTGTCAGTCGGCGTATCCGAACCGCTGCTGTTTTCGCTGTTTTGCTGAGATGAAACTGTAGTGTTGCTGTCTTTGCCGTCACCGCAAGCTGTAAGAACGCTTAGCATGAGCATACCCGTTGCGATAAGAGCGCATAAAATTCTTTTTCTTGTTTTCATAATTTAATTTACTCCTTATTTATGAATTTATAAAAAATTTTTTCGATAAAATAGCAATTACATATTTTTCCTTGCAAAACTTGAGCTTCCGAGTATACCGCTTTTTTTGGTTATGAGCAGGAAAATAAATCTCAAGGTTTTGTGAAGGAACGGGCTTTCTTGAAAAGTCTATCATCGCTTGCTTCAGAATATCTTTCGGAAAATCCTTCATTTTAATCACCCCGCCTGAAATTACAACATAATCAGGATCAAGAATGTTGATTTAGGGAAGCACTGATTAAATCACGTTTTTCATTTGATATCACCCCTAAACGGTTGTACTTGAATAAAATTCATTTTGCATAATTTCCCACGCTTTTGTCAGATCCTTATCCTTTGAAAAAAGTCCGGATGTTCCGACAATAAAAACTTCTGTTCCGGCATTATAAAGCGAACCGAATGTTTTTTCGCTGCATGAGCCTTCAACTTCAATCAGATATTTAAAATCATATTTTTCTTTAAGCTCTTTAGCTTGGGCAATTTTTTCAAGCATTTGCGGTATAAACGGCTGACCGGCAAAACCGGGGTCAACGGTCATAATAGTAAGCTTGTCAATATGCTCAAGATAATATTCAACAAAGCTAAGCGGTGTTGCGGGATTTAGCACTACACCTGCTTTGCAGCCGAAAGACTTGATTTTATTAATTATTCTGAATGCATCTTTGTTTATCGTTTCCGCATGGGGACAGATGAAGGCCGCACCGGCATTTACAAGCGGCTCAATAAAATCGTCCGGGTGTTCTACCATAAGGTGGCAGTCAATGGGTTTGCGTGCAATTTTTGAAAATGCACTTACAAAATCCGGCGAAAGCGTAATGTTTTTGACAAAATGACCGTCCATAATGTCAATGTGATAAAAGTCACACAAGTTATTGAGAATTTGTGTCTGCTCTTTTATTTCAAGCAGATCCATACACATAAGAGACGGACTGAACTTAGGCTTCATGTACTATACTCTCCTTTCTTATGGAAGCTCTTATTAATTAAAAGATTTATTATCTTTTCCTTGCAACAAAGGTGTAAAACTTTTTTACAACACCGCTCATTTTTACAAGTGTTTCCATATTCTCTCCCCTTTTTCTTTCTTAGTATTAACAGAAAAAAAGGTTTTTCTTCACAAAAATAATATTTTTATAAAATATTTAATTCTGTCGATAAACTGTTTTGCGATAGCAAAATAACAAGGAATCGTGATTTAATCAGAAATTCCTTAATTTCCCGCAAAAAAGGGGTTAAAGGTTCGACTAAGGAAGTTTTCATTTTCACCTATTCAAAGCTTCTGCATATCGTGATAATAAGCATGAAAGGGCTGATTAATTCAAAGTTCTTTTATTAGGAAATCACTGATTAATACAAGCAACTCTGCATGACGGTAAATTATTTCGTCATTTTGCCCAAAAATTCTCGCTAATACACAAAGTATTGCCTTAGATTTTTGGAGCGTAAAAAGATACTTCCAAATTAGAGACAAAGTGTTTTCGCGGTGTAAAATTATAATTTTATATAATTTCTATCCCGCGTAACTCGTGCAGGCGATGCCTGCCACGCCATGCGTGCTGAGAATTAGATTTAATTAGAGATTCCTTAGATGAATTAAGCAGAACTTTCCAAAATAAAAGGAAATGATTGATATGAGAACGCTGACATCACTCGGCGAAGGAGAAAGCGGAATTGTTCAATACATCAGACCCGAAAGTCCGCTTAGAAGAAGATTGCTTGACATCGGTATCGTTTGCGGTACAAAGGTTCAATGTCTGCAAAAGAGCGTTTTCGGTGATCCGAAGGCATATCTTATAAGAGACACTGTAATTGCAATACGAAACGAGGACGCAGGATATATTGTCATAGAATAAAATCCGTATGAGGTGAAAAATTTTCACCTCATAGGCATAAAAAATGGGTGTGCGAAAACACACCCTTAGCTCATGGAATAATAGTTATCA
>CANQLQ010000249.1 GCA_947624755.1 uncultured Clostridia bacterium
CTTTTTTTACCTTTTTTCTCCCTTTTTTTCTCTTTTTATTCCCTTTCTGTATGCTGTCCCGGGCGTTTTTGTATCTGCCCCCGCTCCTCTACACCAGATGTTGTATGTCCCCTTTTTACATTTATTTTTCGCCTATATATTGAAATCTTTGTTTCTCTTCAAAACAATTATGCCGGGCGTCGTCTTGCCTTTTATCCCCTACCGGGGCGGCTTACCCTTATAAAAATTTTCTCACTTCCTGCATTGGCAGATTTTGTTGCTTATTTTGAAAGTCCGAGCCTGTTCTTTAATGGAATCGGGAACGAATATGCCTTTTCACCGCCCATAAGCCACGATGTCGTGAACTGTTCATATACCGCAAGACCGCTCGGCATTGCTTCAAACAGTACAGCTATATTTCCGTTTTTTAAAACCGTCATTGACGAATAGGCAAAAAAGTTTTCCGTTTCTCCTTTTACCCCATCGGCATGGAGTTTTCTTTGTTTGAGCCATTTTATTGATTTGTCATCATTTACGACACCGATCGTCAGCATTCCTCCAAAGCGTTTGCTGTTTTTCTGATAGGTTCCCGACGGGTTACTTGCAATTATATAATCTCTTGATTTATCCATTTCTTCGCAGTAAATTTCTTTCGGTACTGAAATTACTGATTTTTGACATTTTATTGCCGACAATTTCGTTTTAGGCATTTTTTTCCAAGTTTCTGCGCCGTCAACGCTTATGCTAAGCGGTGTTTTCCCAAGCTTCTTTTGTCTGCCAAAACACAGAAGCGTTCCGTCTGTAAGCTCACAAAGCTGGGTTTCATCAATATTTTCGCTGCCGGCTGACCTTTTCCAAGTGTATCCGTTATCGTCGCTGTATAAAACAGCAGTTTCTCTGACAGTATACACCGGCGCAAGTATTCTGCCGTTCCTTTTCTTTTCCTTTTGATTTTTAAGGCAAATCGCAACGCCCGGTCCCGTTCCGAGAAAAATTTCGTCTTCTTTCATCACCGAAGCGGTTATATCTATTGGCTTTGTCCACGTTTTACCCATATCCTTGCTTCTTAGAACCCAAAGGTAGTTTTTTACCGTTACACTAAGGGGAGCAGGTTTTGTTTCAATACAATAATACTTAGAGAAGTCCTCGCCTTCTTTTTCGGGTGAAACTTCTTTTTTTCTTATCCGTGTCGGCTTTTCGATGTCAAATTCACCTTTATTATATGAAAGGAAAATATTTCCGCAGTATATATCCGCACCGTTTTCCTCCGGCGGTATCATCGGCGGACAGGTTTCGATATAGTCAGGTTCGCCGACTGCATAATACAAATCGCCGACGGTTTCAAACGCATACTCTGCGCTGTGATTTTGGGGTACATAATAATTTGTTTTTTTACCGTCGGGAGTATAGACAAAACCTTTTTCACGAATTGTGTAGGGTTTGCCCTCATTACCGGCACCGCCGCCTACTTTGGTTTTTCCGCTGTAAAGAGCCATATAATTTTTGCCGTCAATATTTATGTAACCGCTGCCTTTATCAAGCCAAAAACGATTCATAAACCCCTTGCTTTCGGGGTATATATCAACGATCATAAGTATATCGCCGTTTTCAGCCTGCACAAGAATAGGGTCGATTGCAAACGCGCTCTCAAAGTCATCTCTTTTTTGCGGCGCTTTTGAAACAGGCAGGCTCAAAACTATCTTCATGTCTCCAAAGCTTTTACCGCCGTCCTCGCTTATTCTTGAGACAACCTGTATCCTGCCGTTATCCCCTCCGCTTTCAGACATATCAATTACGCTGATTACAACCTCTTTACCGTTCTCGTCTTTTGCGCTTATAAGCGACGGTATGCGGTAGGTAATTCCTTCACAGGTGTTTTTAGCCTGTTCTTTTTTTATCGGTACAGCTTCCTTCGCAAACTGACCGGCATAAAGTTGGTATTCATCAAAGCAATTTTTAAAATCATGTTTTTTCATGTCTTTCTCCTTCTTTAATCGTATATTTCTCCTATAAATATAAAATATCTCCTACAAATATTATAGAATATCTGAAAATGTTTTTCAATAGTAAAGATAAATTTTAAAGAATATATAAAGTCTTATTCATATAGATATTAGTGAGCAAATTATAAAGGCGGTGATTTTTTGCCTTTGAAAACAGTTGCGGGTATTCTTTGTGCAATCGGTATGTTTCTTTTCGGAATTGATATTATCGGCGACGGAATTTCGCTTGCCTGCGGCGATAAAATGAAATCTCTGCTTGCTGTCTTTACGAAAAACAGATTTACCGGCGTGCTTACCGGTTTTATTGTAACTGCCGTTATCCAGTCCTCAAGTGCAACAACGGTAATGGCCGTAAATTTCGTTGAAAATAATCTTCTTTCGTTTTCAAAATCAGTCGGTATCATTATGGGCGCAAACATAGGCACTACAGTTACAAGCTTATTGCTTGCGGTAAATTTTTCGCATATTGCACCGCTTGCAGTTTTCTTCGGTGCAGGCTTAAAAATGTTTTCAAAAAAAGAAAAGCTCAGAAATACAGGTCTTATCATATGCGGTTTCGGTCTTATCTTTGTTGCAATGAGTTCAATGGGGGAATATATGACCTATTTTAAAGAAAGCGGTAAGGCCGAGGCTGTCATTTCGGTTCTTGACGGAAAGCTTCAATGCATATTGACAGGCTTTTTGATTACGGCAATTATGCAAAGCTCCTCTGCGACCATAGGAGTTTTGCAATCGGCGGCGTCAAGCGGCCTTATTTCGCTTCAAAGCGCTGTATTTGTTCTGTTCGGTCAAAACATAGGCGCAGTCGTCCCTACTCTTCTTTCTTCTATAAAATGCGAAAAACAGGCAAAGAAAACGGCTGTTCTTCATCTTTTATTCAATGTTTTCGGTACTGCCTTGTTTGTTTTTATTTCGATTTTTACACCCTACATTCATTTGCTCGAAAAAATTCCCGACCTAAGTCTTGCGGTAAGCGTTTCTCATATTGTTTTCAACGTCATTTCAACTGCCTTTCTTTTACCCTTCGGCAACGTGCTTGAATTTATCTGTGAAAAGATCGTTGATATGGGAAGCAAAAATAAAATCACGGCGAATAAACCTGCAATTTAATTAACAAGTATAACCTTGACATAATATGGCGTAAAAAGTTATAATAAATTAAGGAAGCGCTGATTAAATCGAACGTGCAGATTGCGCCGCCGAATTTTTCGTCAGATTGTCAAAAGCGACG
>CANQLQ010000250.1 GCA_947624755.1 uncultured Clostridia bacterium
CAGCGGCGCTTCCCGCGATCATAACGGCCGAAAGCAAAACGCTCATTAATTTTCTTTTAAATTTCATAATATCACTCCAAAAAAACAAAATAGTTTCATTTCATTTTATGCCCGTTTACCGCCGCTGTTACATGGTTTCATTTTATACTAAGGAATCTCCGATTAATTCAGGGCGTCCCAATTTACCGTCAAGCTTAATCGGTGGTTCCCTAATCATTGTTTTCGCACTTTGTTATTAAATTGAAAAGGCTATTGCAAAACTCAAGTCCGCAATAGCCTGTATTGTAAAGATTTTTTATATAAACTCTAATTTATAATCTGCTTTATTTGAAACGAAACATTTTATGTATTCTTTTGCGCCATTTGAGCATATAAACCGTCACTACCCTGCTGATAAGTAAATCGAACACTAAAAAAGCAACATTTGCCATAACAAGAAGCATGGGTATTGCAAATTTCGCCCAAGACTTTGTCGTGTCAATTTCCATATATTCATTAAAATTTAAACCGAGGACTTTCATTGTAACAACAGTTGCAATTATAACGGACGCATTGAAAATCAAAAACTTTAATATATATTCGGGAACTCTCGGAAGATTACTTTCAAGAACAGACTTGACAATGCCGTAATATCCGAAAAAGGCTATATACATTATTACCGCTTCTTTGTTCGGTACAACAATCAAACTGATAATAGACGTTGCAATATAAACAGCCGCCGCCCATTTCTTGCCCATCTCAACGACGGCAATAGCCGTAATAAGCCCCGCAAGGCAAGGAAGAGCATAAACAAAAATTTCCAATGCTGTCGGAAAAAGCATTACAACAGACAAAGCGATCATCAATGCTCCGACAGCGGTTTTTGAAGTATTGCTCATAAGCCCTTTATGAAAATCCTTTCTTTATTGTCTGATAAGCAAAAACCCTGCGCCTCGAATGATCGGCGATTCCCTAACCCGGCTTAGCAGCACGGGATAATATCTCCGCCCATACATTCACAGCACGAATCAAGGCAAAGCAAGTCACAGCAAAGTCTTCCGCAATCAAAATCGGAGGTTCTTTTCGCCTGACGGAATCCTCCGTTTCGCTGAGTTTGCATACTTTCATATGCGTTTCTGTATTCGGCATTTGTGGGATCCATACTGCAAGCGGTCGAAAAATAGCTGTAAGCCTGATCAAGCCAGCCGCGGCTAAGATTTATTCTTCCTTTGAGATAATACCATTGAGCGTCACGGGAGGTCGGCATTATTTTTTCAAGAAGAATTTCTGCGTCGTCATACCTTTTGCTGTTTATAAGATTTATAACATAGGTATAATCGTTTGAAGAATTATTATAGCTGTTGTAGCCATAATTTGTATATGCGCTGTTAGAACCGGCATTATAGGTATACGATTGACCGGCGGATAATTGAGAAATTATCGCATCGTAAGCTTCGTTTATTTCCTTCATTTTTTCATCCGCCAAATCCTGAAGCGGACTTCCGGAATAGTTGTCCGGATGATATTTCTTGGCAAGATCTCTGTACGCTGATTTTATCTGTTCTTCACTCGCTCCTCTCGGAACACCGAGAACTTCATAAGGATCCTTCATCTGAGTTTTTTCCTTTCAGAACATCGTTCATTATATTATACATTGAATCAAAAATAATATTTTCAATAATCGGGAAAAGTATTGATATGTCAAGCTCTTTATATGCCGCCGCCGCGCTTGAAAGAGACATATTAAGCGAGCCTCGTATCTCTTCTTTTTCTTTCCCGGACACGACTCTGTCTTTACTTAAACTGAATTTATTTATAAAAACATTGAAGCTTCCGCTTTTTATATCATTTTCAATATCGTCCGCCGCGTCAACAAGGTATACCCAGCGGCCGATAAAATAACCGAATTTATACAGCTTTTCGTTATCCTCGTTATCCCACGAAAAAATTTTTCCGAGCATATCGGCGCTGTTATGGGCGCTTATATCAAAGCTGTCGGTTTCGGATTTTTCGACCTGCGCCTGTTTTATCATCGCCTCGCCTATTTGACCGTCAAGCTCTTTGTATTTTTTCAAAGCCTTTTTTCTTTTAAAATAAGCGTAAGGGTAAATAAGATAAAATAAGATTTTTTTGAAAAAACCGCTATCTTGAATGTTATCTTTTATCTTATAGTAAAAAAGCAGTACGGTAACCGCCGCGGCAAAAGAAAACTCTTCTTCACCGTTTTGGCAGTAATTACATCGCTTCAGAGGGTTAAAAGGACATCTTCCTTTTTTGAAAGAAGGAAGATGCTGTCTCGTTGCAAGAAGAACAATTACAAGAAAAGTTACGTCATAACTTAGCATAAATCTTGCCGTTATTCCGTATTCTTTGCCAAGGGTCCTGCAAAGAGAGCAATATAGTCCCCGATATGTTTCGTACTCTCTGACCTTCATTTCAGGCTTGTTTACTTTTACATATCCGAACATCTGCTCACTCCTCGAAAAAAGCCCGAAATTCATTTTTTATTCTTTATTGAGTATAAAAGGCTTACCTAAAAATTAACTTATTTTTATTGATAAAATCCGTTTTTTATATTATAATGTAAAGGAATCCATGGTTAACAGGAGGTATAAAAATGGCAATTGTCAAAAAGGAAGCTTATTTTCTTTCTTCAACCGGAATAAATAATATACACTGCTGTATCTGGCAGGACGACAGCGTTGAACCAAAGGCCGTTTTCCAAATTGCTCACGGTGTATCGGAACACATCGGACGGTATGATAAATTCGCAGGGTTCCTCGCTTCAAACGGATTTGTTGTTTGCGGAAACGATCACCTCGGTCACGGCAAGTCGGTTTCTTCTTTTGAAGATTTCGGATTTTTTGCCGAAGAGGACGGCGATCTTCGTATGGTTGACGATATGCATATCCTCACGCTCATTATGAAAAAAAGATTTTCCGACTTACCGTATATTCTTTTCGGTCACAGCATGGGGTCATTCTGCGCAAGAGTTTATGCATCTTCATTCGGAAAAGAAATTGACGGACTTATCCTTTGCGGAACCGGCGAGCTTCCTTCTTCGGCCGTCGTTCTTGAAGAACCGCTTCGTTTTCTTTGCAAAAAACTCGGTCCTCATGCGAAAGTTCCCAATTCAATTATGGATAAAGTCAGCACAATCGGTATCAAAAATAAAAAAACCGACAAAGACTGGTTAAGCCGCAACGAGGCCAACGTACAGCAATATATCGAAGA
>CANQLQ010000251.1 GCA_947624755.1 uncultured Clostridia bacterium
GATGTCCGATGTGCTTGACCGACGACGGAATATAAACGTAATCCATGCCTCTTAAATAATAGAAGCAGTCAGAACCTATAAATTCAAGTCCTTCGGGAAGTGAATTGTATACGGTTTTCATGGAGTCAATGGCTTTGTAAGTAAAGTCGGTGATCGGCTTGTCGGTGGTGTAAGAGTAAATGTTCCTGAGCTGCGTGTTTTTGAACAATGCCATGTTGTCAAGGACTTTCAAACCCTCGGGAAAGTAAATATCCGAAATGTTGGTGTATGCAAAGGCAAGCTCACCTATTTTGGTAACGGTTGACGGAACAACGTAAGTTCTTATCTTTTGGTTGTACTCGTTGAAGTATGCTTCATCATATTGATGAGTTGCGCCAAGTACCTCGTCATATGTAAGACCGATAAGTTCTTCAATTTCCTCGCCATCGTCATTTTTTAACAGTGAATGCTGAACACCATCTTTGTCAAGCTCGGCATAGCCCTCTTTTAATCTGAGATACTTGTCGTGGTCGTTGGGGTAAAAGATAACTTCAGTCATATCCTTGTTGTAAAGCACGCCGTCAACATCGCAGTAATACGGGTTTTCATCGTCAACAAAGACATTTGTTATCCACCAGCAGCTATAAATCGACTTGCTGTCGATTGACTTGACATCCTTGCCAATTGTGATTGAGTTGACCGTCTCATCGCAGTTGAATGCGTACTCATGAATGGCTGTGACCGGTTTTGAGTAATCCTTTTCGCCTGTTTTTGAGTCTGTGTAATAATCAATGGTAATGTCCTTAAAACTGCCGTCATTTGAAAATCTGATAAGCTCGCAAGTGCCGTCATCAAGGTCTTTGAATGAGTAAAGATCGCTGTGAAGAACCATGACCGAGAAGAACATAGATATACTTATAGCAACAACTATTGCGGCTACTACGAGGATTTTTTTGGCTGTTGCGTGCTTGAAATCCTTGTTGATGTGAGGAGCTTCAAGTCCCTCGATTTGATAAGTCCAAATTTCGTCCTCGGGAATGTCAATT
The DNA here is from genome assembly GCA_947624755.1 of uncultured Clostridia bacterium. GTDB lineage: Bacteria > Bacillota > Clostridia > Oscillospirales > Acutalibacteraceae > UBA6857. The sequence continues at coordinate 1,026 of CANQLQ010000251.1, forward strand.
GTGTAAGCTTCAGCGGTGGCTTGCTCCTGCTTGGCTTCCTTGGTGAGGAAATCGTCATTCTTTTTTGCTTTGTTTTCTTTCTTATGCTTCATGACGGCACCTCCTCGCTTGCCATTGCCTCAGCGGGCGCTTCTGCTTCCGGTTCTGCGTTTTCCTTGTTGTATATTTTTCTTGTTACCTCTTCACGGCGGCGAAGAACCTGCATGACCATGTTTTGCTTTTCGTCCGTGTAATCCCAGAACAGGTACGGTATTGTCATTAGAAGATAGCCGATAATGTCAATGATAATGGGTATAACGATGATTTTAACTCTTGTCGAGTCGATGAAAAGAACGTCCCAGTTACTGTTGAAACCGAACTTTAACAGCAATAGCGGAATTACAAGACCGACAAATGAAGTGATCGGACCTGTGAACCAGCCGAAAATACCGCCTGAAAAACTTTCAAGTCTTTCTCCGGACAGGTACATCTGGTAGTCGTTGATACGAATATCCATGTCGTAAGAGATAGATTTCGGCACGGTCTGGAACATTTCGGTAATAAACAGAATGATTATAGAAAGCGTTCCGCAAAGCATCAGGTGGTCGCCTAAGAAAATATAGGCAAATACAATAAGCGAATAGCAGACCGCTCGGGAAAGCTGGAAGAAGATCATGACCTGCTTATAGGTAAAGCGTTTAATAAAGTACGGAGTAAACAGATCGGGCGGTGTGCCTGCAAATGAAATGAGAATGGTGATGACACTGTAAATAAGACCGCTCAAACGGAAGGTATAAAGGTAAAGGATAGTGGTAAAAGCAAGCATACCGTTGCCGAGCGAGTCGAGAAGTCCGACAATGGTTATCATCCATTTGTACTTGTTTCGCATGACGCCGAAGATGCCGTCCCAGAAATTTATGTTAACCTTCTTTTCAAGAGGCGGCTGCGGTATACGCTCTTTGACGTTTCGTGACGTAATAAGTGTTAGAATTGCAAAGGTTGAGAATGTGATCGGAATAATGTACTTGAACACGGCGATATCAGCCCATTTGTTCTTTGTCATACCAACGAACACGGGCAGAATTATCATAAGTATTGAGTGGATAAAGTGCGAAAATTTAACGGGATAGCTTCTGACTAAAATTCTCTCGCGGACGTTGGGACTGCAGTTTCTCGAGCAGATCTCAAGAATGTTGGTAAATCCGAACAGGTTGTAAACCGAGAACAGAAGGTTTGCGACCCAAACTCTTGTCGGAACATCGGTGATGGTCGTATAAAACGGGAGCCAACCGATGAGGAACACCATAACGATTTTCGGAATCGTATCGCAGTAAAGAACATATTTATATCTGCCGAACTTAGGAACGAGCTTTTTACGCCAGAAAATGTTTCTCGAACCTGCCCAGCCGTTCCAAAGAATGTGAGTACCGAGTATTTTGAAAGCCGCCTTTGCATTTATGCCTTCAAGACCGTTTAGGTAAGTAATAAATGCGCCGGATTGATTGAATAAAAGCGAAAAGTCAAAAAACAGCATTGACAGACCCAAAACCAGAAGGAAGAAATACAGTCCGTAAAACTTTCTTTCGGTTTTCTTTGGCAGGAAGCCGAGATTGTCGTTGATAATCCAGCTTAAGAGCGTCCATATATAGTTCAAAGGCATATTGATAATGTTAATTATCGAAAATGTAAGGTACGGCAAATGATAATGGTACATCATCAAATAACAGCCTGCCGCAAACGATATGTACTCCTCCAAAACTTTGGAGCCGGCATAGTTGCAGCCTACGCCTAAAAAGATCGAACCGTATTCTTTGTATGGAATATACTTGCCCTTTTCGGGAGAATTCCAGTGTGTTTTAATGTCGGTGAAAAAGTTTTTGACTTTTCCGCCTGAACCGCTTGAATTGCTCATAAAATCTTCCTTTCAAAAAATTTTTTAATACATACCCGTTGAGCGCCGTTACGCTTCAAAACGGATCTAAGGAAGCACTGATTAATACAAGCTGCCCTGAATTAATCAGTGATTCCTGATACTCATCTTGCTTGCAAGTATTCCGTAATACTTTGCCGAAATTAGGGAAAAAGAGTTTTTCCGGGCTTTCTTAATTTGTGCAAATTATTGGTCTTGACTGCCGTCGGCGAACTTTTCTTTTGAAAGAAAAGTTCCAAAAGAAACATGCTGACGTACGGCTGCGCTCAACC
>CANQLQ010000252.1 GCA_947624755.1 uncultured Clostridia bacterium
CCTTGTTCAAGATCTTCAACAAGGCCGTCCGGGTAGTTGTCAATAATAACCTTTAAGGGTCTTAGTACAGCCATTGCTCTCGGTGCGTTTTGGTTAAGATTATCTCTTACGCACGCTTCGAGCAAACCGAAGTCAACAACGCTGTATGCCTTTGAAACTCCGACACGATTGATAAAATCACGAATTGCGGCTGCGGGATAACCCCTTCTTCTCATACCGCAGATAGTTGCCATTCTCGGGTCGTTCCAGCCGTCAACAATATTTTCGTTTACAAGCTGAAGACATTTTCTTTTGCTTGTAAGACAGTAGTTGAGGTTAAGTCTTGCAAATTCTATCTGTCTTGAAGGCTCTTTAAAGCCGAGTTCTTTAAGAAACCAATCATAAAGGGGTCTGTGGTTTTCAAATTCAAGTGAACAAAGCGAGTGAGTAACGCCTTCTTTTGTGTCCGAAAGGGGATGAGCAAAGTCATAAAGCGGATATACGCACCATTTGTCGCCGGTTTGATGATGTGAAACGTGAGCGATTCGGTAAATTACCGGGTCACGCATATTCATATTAGGCGACGCCATATCAATCTTTGCACGAAGAACCCTTGCGCCGTCGGCAAATTCACCGGCTGTCATTCGGTTAAACAAATCGAGGTTTTCTTCAATGCTCCTGTTTCTGTACGGGCTTTCTTTGCCTGCTTCTTTGAGTGTTCCTCTGTATGCGGTAATTTCGTCCGCCGTAAGGTCATCGACATAAGCCTTGCCGAGCTTTATGAGCTTTACAGCACATTCGTGAATGAAATCAAAATAGCTTGAAGCATAAAGAACTTCGTTCCATTGGTAACCGAGCCACTGAATATCTTCTTTGATTGCTTCGACATATTCCGCATCTTCTTTTGACGGATTGGTGTCGTCCAGACGAAGATTGCAGATACCGCCGTATTTCTTTGCGGTGCTGAAGTTTATTTGAATGGCTTTAGCGTGGCCGATATGAAGATAACCGTTCGGTTCGGGCGGAAAACGGGTCTGAACGTGGGTGTAAACACCGTCTTCGAGGTCTTTTTCAATAAAATCGTGAATAAAGTTTGAGCTTGAGATAATATCTTCCATAAAGCGCCTCCTTTTATGCTTCATAAAAGTCAAGAGCTTTTTTAAGTCTTGCTTTGGTTTTATCTTCGCCTAAAATCTGCATTATTGAATAAAGGTCGGGCGTATTTCTTCTGCCTGTTACCGCAATGCGGATAACGGTTGAAAGGTCGCCGATGTGTCCTTTGAACATTTCGGGATTTTTCTTGTATTCTTTTACGTTGGGTGTAAAGCCAAGCGGTTCGCAAAGAGATTTCATGCGGCTGAACCATTCGTCCTTGCTGTCAGCGTGGTTGTATTCATTAATATAAGCCCCAAGAACAGAAACTGCCATTTCTTTTGTAATGTTTTCCGGCATTTCGCTGTAGTCATTATTGTAAAGCTCATCAAAGAAATATTCGCTGTAAGACTTAACATCGCTGAATTTTGCAATATCTTTTCTCGGCTTAGGTGTGTCGCGGTCAATTTCAAAAATTCTTTTTGAAAACTCGCTGTCACGGGTAAGAAGATTATAAAATTCTTCGTCATAATCCTTTGCCCATAAGCAGGAATAGTTATAAACCTGTTCGGCGGGCATCAACGAAATTACGTTCTTGCTTACGTCAATAAGCTTTGTAAGGTCAAAAAGTGCGCCGCTTGTGCTCATCTTTTTGATATTGAACGGAAATTCGCTTTGCGCGGCTTTCGGATTTGCCCTTCTCCAGTCCTCAAAGTTTGAGTTGGCGAGAGTGAGAAGATACTCAATAACGCTTTCTTTCGGGAAGCCCTGTTTTGCATAGTATGTAACAGCGGCTTCGGGGTCTTTACGTTTGCTTAGCTTTCTTTTGCCGCCGTTTTCTTCTTTCATAATCGGTGAAATATGTGCATATTTCGGCACACGGAAACCGCAGGCTTTGAAAAGCTGAATGTGAAGAGGAACAGAGGAAACCCATTCGTCACCGCGAATAACATGAGTCGTTCTCATAAAATGGTCATCTACTGCGTGGGCAAAGTGATAAGTGGGGATACCGTCCGTTTTGAGAAGAACAACATCAAGAAAGTTTTCCTGCATTTCAATTTTGCCTTTTATAAGGTCGTCGTATTTGATTTTATTTTCTTCTTTTCCCGGTGAGCGGAAACGAAGCGTATATGGTGCGCCGCTTTCAATAAGAGCCTTTTGCTCCTCAAAGCTCAGGTCGCGGCACTTAGCCCATTTTCCGAAATAGCCTTTGATAACCGTTCCCTCTTTCTCTTGCTTTTCACGAAGGGAAGTAAGGTCTTCTTCTGTGCAGAAGCAGGGATAGGCAAAACCTTCCTGAACCAGCTTTTTTGCTATAACATGATAAATTTCCGCACGATGGCTTTGCTGATACGGACCGTAAGCTCCGCTTTCTTTGTTAAAGCCGACTACGCCTTCGTCAATTTCAACCCCGAAGGATTCAAGCCCTTTAATAATTTCAGACACGCCGTCAGTTATTTCGCGTTTTTTGTCGGTGTCTTCGATACGAAGGATAAATACACCGCCGGTTGTCTTTGCGTTGAGTTTTGAAATGAGGGCGGCAAAAAGACCGCCTATGTGAAGAAAGCCCGTCGGACTCGGAGCGAATCTCGTCACTCTTGCACCTTCTTTGAGATTCCTCGGCGGAAATTGAGCTTCGAGGTCTTGGGGTGTTTTGGTTATATCGGGAAAAAGTAAATCTGCAAGTTTTTCAAATTCAGTCAAAATTTAACCTCCGGAGCAATGCTGTCATTGCGATTAATAGGTTCATAAAAATGAACATAAATATAATTATAGTTATTATCTCAAATTTCACGAAAAATAGCAATAGCTAAAGCCAATTTTCCAAATATTTTTGTGTAGAGGTACAACCGAAAGTATTTAAACCGGGTCGTTTCGCGGCGTAATAGTAAAGGTCTGTATAATCTACTGCGCGTAATTCCTGCGGGCGATGCCCGCCGTCACACTGCGTGTGACACCTCCCCTTTCAGGGGAGGCAAAATTGCTTAATCAAAAAATTACGAAAATAGGTTCAGCACCAAGCTGTGCCGTGGGGCAAGTGGTAAAGGTTTACATAAATCCAACCCGCGTAACTCATGCAGGCGATGCCTGCCGTCACACTGCGTGTGCCACCCC
>CANQLQ010000253.1 GCA_947624755.1 uncultured Clostridia bacterium
TCAAGACTTATATAAATCTTCCCTGTGTAACCGCCGTGGACAATGCTTACTGACTAAAAATTTTACAGTTAACAACGTAAGCTGTTTCGCGGCGTAAGAGTAAAAGCCTGTATAATCTACTCCGCGTAATTGCCGCACGCTATGCGTGCCTGCGGGCGATGCCCGCCGATGCCCGCTTTATTTCCTAAAAAACAAAAAAATTTGTTTAATGTTTTGCTTGACAAATACCCCGAGGGGGTATATAATCGCTTCAGGGCAAAACGGAAGCGCCTGTGAATTAGTCGGTACTTCCTTTAACATATAAGGGGCTGTAATTATGGAAAACACAAAAGAATGCGGCTGTTGCAAGAAAACAACCGAACGCTCGGACGGGGAAAAGAAAAAGCTGTTAAACCGCCTTTCGAGAATCGAAGGTCAGGTCAGAGGAATAAAAGGTATGGTTGAAAAAGACGCGTACTGCGCCGATATTCTTATCCAGTCCGCCGCAGTAAACGCCGCAATTAATTCGTTCAACAAGGATCTTCTTGCAAGGCATATCAATTCCTGTGTTGTACGTGACATAAAAGAAGGCAAGGACGATGTAGTCGATGAACTTGTAAATCTTATTCTTAATCTTATGAAATAATGGCAATAATAATATAGGTGGTGAAGGAATGAAACAATATAATGTAACCGGAATGAGCTGCGCCGCTTGCAGTGCAAGGGTTGAAAAGGCGGTAAACGGTGTAGCCGGAGTAACGTCTTGCAGCGTCAGCCTTCTTACCAATTCAATGGGAGTTGAAGGCACGGCAAGCGACGATGAAATAATCTCTGCCGTAATAAAAGCCGGCTATGGCGCTTCGGTGAAAAGTAAAAATATTGCGTCGCCAAAAAAGGAAAAAAAAGGCGATGAGCTTGCAGACAACGAAACGCCGGCGCTTTTGAAAAGGCTTTTATGGTCAGTCGGCTTTCTTGCGGTATTGATGTATTTTTCAATGGGTCATATGATGTGGGGCTGGCCTTTGCCCTCATTTTTTGACGGTAATCACATTGCAATGGGAATTGTGCAAATGCTTCTTACCATTGTTATAATGATAATCAACCGTAAATTCTTTATAAGCGGCTTTAAGGCGCTTCTTAACCGTTCACCGAACATGGACACCCTCGTCGCTCTCGGCGCTGCCGCATCTTTCGGTTGGTCGCTTTATGTGCTTTTTGCAATGACGGACGCTCAGGTAAACGGAGATATTGCAAAAGTTGAAGAACTGATGATGCAGTTTTGGTTTGAATCGGCGGCAATGATACTCACCCTTATCACCGTCGGTAAAACTCTTGAAGCAAAGTCAAAAGGCAAAACGACCGATGCGCTGAGAAGTCTTATGAAGCTTGCACCTAAAACGGCAAATATTATCCGTGAAAACAAAGAAGTGACGGTTTCAATTGAACAGGTGCAAAAAGGAGATATTTTTGTTGTGCGGCCGGGCGAAAACATACCGGCTGACGGGGTTATAATTGAAGGAGACTCGGCAATAAATGAATCTGCCCTTACCGGTGAAAGCATACCGGTTGATAAAACAGTGGGAGACACTGTTTCTGCCGGAACAATAAATCAGTCGGGCTTTTTGAAATGCAAGGCGACAAGAGTTGCGGAAGATACGACTCTTTCTCAAATAATTCAGATGGTAAGCGATGCCGCCGCAACAAAAGCGCCGATTGCAAAAACTGCGGATAAGGTTTCGGGTATTTTTGTGCCTGCCGTAATTTCAATCGCAGTTATTACAACTATAGCTTGGTTACTCATCAGACAAGACATAGGCTTTGCGCTTGCAAGAGGAATTTCGGTTCTTGTAATCAGTTGTCCGTGCGCTCTCGGTCTTGCTACGCCGGTTGCAATAATGGTCGGCAACGGGGTCGGAGCAAGAAACGGTATTCTTTTTAAAACCTCCGCTTCGCTTGAAGAAGCGGGAAAGGTAAAGATTGTCGCTCTTGACAAAACGGGAACAATAACCGAGGGCAAACCTAAGGTTACGGATATTTTCCCTAATGAAGCGGTAACAGAAAAAGAGCTTCTTTCTATTGCGGCCGCCCTCGAAGAAAAAAGCGAACACCCGCTTGCAAAGGCTGTGACGGAAAAGGGGAAAGAAGAAAATCTGCCGAAGGTGGAAGTAACCGATTTTAAGGCGCTTACCGGAAACGGTCTTGAGGGTAAAATTGACGGCAAGCCCGTTATCGGAGCGAGCGAAAAATATATCTCGGGTAAAGTTGAAATTAGCGAAAAATTTAAAGAAAAATCGAAAATGCTTGCTCAAGAGGGGAAAACACCGCTGTTTTTTGCACTTGACGAAAAGTTTATCGGAATTATTGCCGTTGCCGATACAATCAAAAAGGACAGCGCCGAAGCGATAATGAATCTTAGAAAAATGGGTCTTTATGTTGTAATGCTGACCGGCGATAACGAAAGGACGGCAAAGGTTATCGGTAAGTCGGCAGGGGTAGATGAAATAATTGCAAACGTTCTGCCCGGAGAAAAGCAGGCTGCTGTTGAAAACTTAAAAAAGCGCGGAAAAGCTGCGATGGTCGGGGACGGAATAAACGATGCGCCTGCACTGACAAGCGCAGACATCGGAATAGCAATCGGAGCCGGAACAGATGTTGCTATTGATGCGGCAGACGTTGTTCTTATGAAAAGCTCTCTTTCCGATGCCGTCTCGGCAATAAGTCTGAGCAAAGCAACGCTTAGAAATATCAGGGAAAATCTTTTCTGGGCGTTTATATATAATGTAATAGGGATACCGATTGCCGCAGGAGTTCTTATTCCGCTCGGTCTTACACTAAATCCGATGTTCGGTGCGGCTGCGATGTCACTTTCATCGTTCTGTGTTGTAACAAATGCCTTACGGCTTAATTTGTTTAAAACAAAAAATAAGAATAAGGAGGAAAAGCTTGTGGAAAAAACAATCAAGATTGAAGGCATGATGTGCCCTCATTGCGAAGCTTCCGTTAAAAAGGCTCTCGAAGCAATTGACGGTGTTGCTCTTGCAGAACCTGACCACACAAAGAACTGTGCAAGGGTTGTTCTTACCGCTGATGTTGCAGACGAAGCTCTTGCAAAAGCAGTCACAGATGCAGGATATACAGTCGTTGACCGTATATCCTGCATCTGTGACTGCTTTTGCAAGAGCTTCGTC
>CANQLQ010000254.1 GCA_947624755.1 uncultured Clostridia bacterium
AGAGCAATGGCTGTACTAAGACCCTTAAAGGTTATTATTGACAACTACCCGGACGGCCTTGTTGAAGATCTTGAACTTCCTGTTAATAATGACAAACCCGAAATGGGAACGAGAAAAATCAAGTTCTCAAAGGTTATCTACGTTGAGCAAGATGACTTTATGGTTGAGCCGGTCAAAAAGTATTTCCGTCTCTACCCCGGCAACGAAGTCAGACTTCGCGGCGCATATTTCATAAAATGCACAGGCTATGACACAGATGAAAACGGAAATGTCACCGCCATTCACTGCGACTATGACTCCGAAAGCAAAGGCGGAAATTCGCCTGACGGAAGAAAAGTCAAAGGAACGCTTCATTGGGTAAGCGAAGCGGACAGTTTCACTTTTGAAGCAAGGCTTTATGACCGCCTTTTCAGTGTTTCAAATCCGTCAGATGAATCAAACGGAAGCTTCAAAAATAACCTTAATCCCAACTCGCTTGTTGTTCTTTCCGGCTGCCGGCTTGAAGGCGGACTTAGAGACGTTAAGCCGGGAGACACTTTCCAGTTCATGCGTCAAGGCTATTTCTGTGTTGACACATCTTCAACACCGGAAAATATCATTTTCAACAGAACAGTTGATCTCAAATCTTCTTGGAAGTAAGAAAGGACAGATAATAATGAAATTAGCTTACAGAATCGTTACTCCGATTCTTTCGGTCGGCGCAATTGCACTCGGGCTTTTCCTTAAAATGTTCTATTTTGCAATCGGAAACGCAGACGAACAGATCGGAACGCTCATTAATGCTGTTGCCCAGCTTTCACAAGGCAAAATCAGCACGACATATGAATATTCGGTTTTTGAACTTTTTAAAATGGTAATCAACGCAAAACCTGCTGAAGAAGGCGGAAAAACCTTTACCGAAATTTGCAGCGCAATTATGCCGCACCTTATCTCGTTCTTTGTTGTTATCGTTCTTGTTGTAGGCGTCTTTCTTGCAATTGCAGTTATCAGCGCCGCAATGAAAGACCTAAAGAAACAAAGAAAAACCGTTATAATCCTTTCAGTTGTCGGTCTTGCTCTTCTTTTCGTCTGCATTCTTATTACAAACGCAGCTTTCATGAAGATCATTGACGGAGAGATCTCTCTTTCCGAGCTTCTTACCCTTGTTTCGGGCAACGCTCTTGCCGCCCTCGCAACTATAGTAGTGTCGGTTACACAGGCTACTCTTTCGGCAGGCTTCTATGCAATGTTCGGAATTTTCATGTTCATAATTATGTGGACAATTCTTGCAAACTATATTGAAAAGTCTCCGATTCAGGTAAAGAAAACCTATAGAAGAAAGAAGCCTTTCAGAAGACTTTCTGTTGGCTCAAAGAAAAAGTAAGGCGCAAGAAAATTTTTATTAACCTATATTTGCGGCAGGTTGTTTAGGCAGGTTGTTTATGCGACCTGCCCTCTCTTCTGTACTTTAATTTAGGAAATCGCCGATTAATTTTGCCCGGAAAATATTGACAAGCAAATTTAGTTATGTTAATATAATTATACTAATTTTCAATTAATATCAGGCGTTTGTTACGGTATTTTTCGCGCCATGCTTCGTCAGACGGCTTAGAAATATTTCCTGTACCGTTTTCCTTGCCCAAGGCGGAAAATCCTCACCGCCCGGTGTCTGATTTTAAATGATTATTAGCAAACTTATGAAAATCAGTTTCAACGCATATAATATGCTAAAGGGGAGTAGCTTTCGCTGCAAATCACCACCCACGCTTTTTAAGCTGGTTTGCAGGCTGTTTATCAGCAGCAAGACCTTTAACAGAATGTTTATTTTTAATAAGCACTCTGTTAAAGGTCTTTTATATTAATTACTGATTCCTTAAGTATTTATCGTTGTTACCAATGAAAGGAAGAAAACTATGAAGTACCATTTGCTAAGCGTAGAAGAAACCTTCAAAGATGTAAAAAGTTCCGTAACCGGAATTTCTTCAAAGGAAGCTGAAGAGCGTCTTGAAAGAAACGGAAAAAACAAGCTCAAAGAGGGAAAGAAAACCTCTCTTGTTTCCCGCTTTTTTGCTCAGATGAAAGACCCGATGATAATTATTCTTATCATTGCCGCCGCAATTTCAGCCGTAACCGGCTATTTTGAAGCTAAAACGGCGGGCGAAACCTTTATTCCTTCGGACACAATAATCATCATGGTTGTTGTTCTTATCAACGCTGTTCTCGGAGTTTTTCAGGAAAGCAAGGCCGAAGCCGCAATTGAAGCGCTTCAGGAAATGTCAGCCGCAACTTCAAAGGTTATCCGTGACGGAAAGCAGATTTCCGTAAAGAGCGAGGACCTTGTGGTCGGTGATGTTCTTGTTCTTGAAGCAGGTGATGCCGTTGCCGCCGACTGTAGAATTTTTGAGTCCGCAAGCCTTAAAATTGAAGAGGCGGCGCTAACCGGAGAATCTGTTCCCGTAAACAAAATTATGGATGTTCTCGGTGTCGGCGACAGCAAGGAAGTTCCGCTCGGAGATCGTAAAAATATGGCTTATATGGGCTCAACCGTTGTTTACGGCCGAGGAAAAGCCGTTGTTGTCGGCACGGGAATGCAAACCGAAATGGGTAAGATAGCCGATGCAATCTCAAAAGCAGAGGACGGAGAAACTCCGCTTCAGAAAAAACTCAATCAGCTTTCAAAAATCCTTACATGGATAGTTCTTGCAATCTGCGTATTTATTTTTGCTTTCCAAATCGTAATGACGCTCCTTCGCGGCGAGCCGATTACTTTTGACCTTGCTCTTACCGTATTTATGACGGCTGTTTCGCTTGCAGTTGCCGCAATTCCCGAAGGACTTGCCGCAGTTGTTACAATTGTGCTTTCAATCGGCGTTACCAATATGTCAAAGAAAAACGCAATTATCCGCAAACTTACCGCCGTTGAAACGCTCGGCTGCGCACAGATTATCTGCTCGGATAAAACCGGCACTCTTACTCAAAACAAGATGACGGTTGTCGACCACTTTGGAGAAGATGAAAATCTGACAGCAAAAGCTATGGCTCTTTGCTGTGATGCTGAGATTGACGAAAACGGCGAGGTTATCGGTGAACCAACCGAAGCCGCTCTTGTCGCTTATGCAAACAAGCTCGGTATGAACAAAACCGAAATGCAGAAAACATTGGCGCGAATCGGCGAAGCTC
>CANQLQ010000255.1 GCA_947624755.1 uncultured Clostridia bacterium
CTAAACTATTGTACCACAATTCCCCCCGTTGTCAACCCGCGCTCAGCTCCAGCAGGTATTGGTAAAGGGGCATCAGGCTCACGACTTCATTATGGAAAAAGAACACGGCTATGACGAAGAAGTCGGACAAGGCGGCAACACCGTTTCCGGCGGTCAGAGACAGCGTATCTGCATTGCAAGAGCGCTTTTGAAAAGGCCTAAAATTCTTATTCTTGACGATTCAACAAGCGCCGTTGATACCGAAACAGACAGCAAAATAAAAGCGGCGCTTCGCTCGGATGAATTTGCGAATATAACAAAAATTATCATTGCTCAGCGTATTTCTTCAATTATGGACGCTGACCGTATCATCGTTATTGACGACGGAAAACTCGACGGCATAGGCACACATGATGAGCTTCGCAAAAACAATGAAATTTACAAAGAAATATATACTTCACAAATGGAGGGGGTATTAGCACAATGAGCGAAAACAAAACCCCAATAAGAGAAGACGAAGACGCTAAGGCTGAAGCCGAAAAGAAAACCGTAAGCGAAAGCACCGCAAATACTTCGCAGGAAAAAACGGATTCGCAAAAGAAAGAACGAAAGACCAAAAAAGCAAAAAAAGATAAAACTAAAAAAGACAAAAAGACGAAGGAAGAAAAGAAGGCCGAAGCCAAAAAAAAGGACAAAAACAAGCCAAAGGACGCAAAAGGCTCTGCAAAAAGACTCATAGGCTACATCACAAAGCAAAAGGTCTGGCTTGTTATAGTTGCGATTCTTGTTGTGCTTTCAACCGCCGTAACAGTATGCTCGTCTCTTATTATGCAGCCGGTTTATGCCGCCATTGAAGACGTTATTTCCAACGGCGGCAATCAAGATGCGGCCTTTGCAAAAATCGTAAAAGCGCTTGTTGCAATGAGCGCGGCATATCTCATCTCTTCGGTTATGAGCTATGCTTATACAAGAATAATGCTCTCCGTTTCGGTAAAGACGCTTACGAACATGAGAAGAGAACTGTTTAACCATATGCAGTCGCTTCCCATAAGCTTTTTTGACAAGCGCAGAGTCGGTGAAATTATGAGCCACTTCACAAGCGACATCGGCAGAGTAAGCGACCTTGTGCAAAACACATTTGTCAACCTTATTTCATCTTTCATAACGGCGATACTTACAATTACGATTATGGTGATCTACAGCTGGCAAATCACGCTTACAATAACCGTTTCAATAGTTCTTATGTTTGTCGTTGTTATTGTAATTACAACTATCTGCTCTCCGCTTTTCAAAAAGCAGCAGCAGACTCTCGCCCAATGCAACGGTTATATTGAAGAATATGTAAAAGGCATAAAGGTTGTAAAGCTTTTCTGCTATGAAGAAAAGTCGAAACAGGAATTTGCCAAAATCAACGAAGAATACAGAAGAACCGGTGTTAAGGCAAGCATAATCGGCGGTCTTACAAGTCCTATTATGTCGATGATTATGCGTATCAACTACGCCGCGGCTGTCGCCATAGGCGCGATGAGAGTTATAAAGGGAAAAATGGGTATTCCCCAGCTTGTAACCTATCTTCAATATGTCGGCTCTTATGCTTCTCCGATAGCTCAAATTGCAAGCAGTTACAGCACTCTTATATCCGCTCTTGCCGGTGCGGAAAGAGTTTTTGCCGTGCTTGATACCGACCCTGAAACCGATGAAGGAAGGACTACCCTTGTAAAAACGGTCAAAAATATTATGGGCTATGATGAAGAAAGCGAAGAAGGCTCGCTTTCTTGGAAAGTACCGAAAGAGGACGGAAGCTTCTCTTATGTTCCGGTCAAAGGCGACATTGATATCAAGGATATTTCGTTCTCCTATGTCGAAGGAACGCCTATACTAAAGCACGTTTCAGCCCACGCAAACAGCGGCGAAAAGCTTGCATTTGTCGGCTCAACCGGCGCAGGCAAAACAACTGTTACAAATCTCATAAACCGCTTCTATGAGCTTGACGAAGGCGATATAACAATTGACGGAATATCAATCAAGGACATCAAAAAGGACGACCTTAGAAACTCAATGGCCTTTGTTCTTCAGGACTCAAAGCTGTTTGTCGGAACGATTGCCGATAACATAAAATACGGCAAGCTTGACGCGACCGATGAAGAGATGATCGAAGCGGCAAAAATTGCCAATGCACATTCATTTATTGAAAAGCTGCCTGACAAATATGAAACCAACCTCAACGGAGAAGGAGTAAACATATCTTGGGGACAGGCTCAGCTTATCAATATTGCAAGAGCCGCCATTTCGGGAAGACCTATTCTTGTTCTTGACGAAGCGACAAGCTCGGTTGACACAAGAACAGAGCGTATTATTGAAAAGGGCATGGACACTCTCATGCAGGAAAAGACCGTTCTTGTTATCGCTCACAGACTTTCGACCGTTCGCAACAGTGAAGATATTGTTGTTCTTGAAAACGGCGAAGTAATTGAAAACGGCAGCCATAGCGCTCTTATTTCCCTCGGCGGAAAGTATTACCAATTCTACACCGGTATTTTTGAAATGACCTAGCAGGCATCGCCTGCAGGAGTTACGCAGGGTAGATTGATGTAAGTCTTTACACCTATGCCGCGAAACGACTTGTGTTATTAACTGTAAAAGTTTTTGTCAGTAGGCATTGTCCGCAGGACTTACGCGGGTTGGATTTATGTAAGCCTTTACCACTTGCCCCACGGCTTAGTGCTGAATCTATTTTCACAATTTCCAATTAAGCAATTTTGCCTCCCCTGAAAGGGGAGGTGTCACACGCAGTGTGACGGAGGGGGTGGCACGCATGGCGTGCGGCAATTACGCGAGGAAGATTAAGCAGGCTTTTTCCTTTATGCCGCGAAACGACTTGTGTTGTTAACTGTAAAAGTTTTTGTCAGCAGGCATCGTCCGCAGGACTTACGTATAGTTAGGTTTATGCAGGTCTTTACATTTACACCATAGCACGCGTAGGGGCGACCCCATGTGGTCGCCCCAAAACAATTTTAATTTTAGAAAAAATTAATCTATACAAACAGGCTTTATCCTGAGGCACAGACCGCATTTTTTCTTTATGTAACAGCTAAGATAAAAAGAAACAAACTCACAACAGGGGAGATAAAGCACAAACCGGTCTATAGGCGAAGCGACCCGGCTTG
>CANQLQ010000256.1 GCA_947624755.1 uncultured Clostridia bacterium
GTTGAAGCAGGAGCTGACGTTATTGATACTGCTATTTCCTGTTTCTCGGGCGGTACATCACAGCCGCCGACAGAAACTATGGCATATGCACTTTCAGAACTCGGCTATGAAACCGGTCTTAATATGGATACGCTCAAACAAATTAATGATTTCTTTAAACCTCTTCGTGCAAAGGCTATTGAAAGCGGACTGCTCAATCCGGTTATCCTCAGTACAGAGACCGATGCTCTCAATTATCAGGTTCCGGGCGGTATGCTTTCTAACCTTGTCGCTCAGCTTACTGCCGCAGGCAAGCTCGATAAATTTGAAGCTGTTCTTCTTGAAGTTCCAAGGGTAAGAGAAGACCTCGGTTATCCTCCGCTTGTTACTCCTCTCAGCCAGATGGTAGGCGTTCAGGCAACATCAAATGTGCTTGCAGGCGAAAGATACAAAAACATTTCAAAAGAAATTAAGAACTATGTTTTCGGTCTTTACGGCAAAGCCCCGGGTAAAATCAACGAAGAGCTTGCAAAAAAGATCCTCGGCGATGAAAAACCCGTAACCGGACGTTATGCCGAAACGCTCGAACCGTATTTTGAAAAAGCTAAAGAAGAAATCGGTTCTCTTGCAAGATGTGACGAAGATGTTCTTTCTTATATCGCTTTTCCGCCTCAGGCAGAAGCCTTCTTCAAAAAGAGAGAAGAAAAAGAAAAGAACACATTCAGATATACAATCAGGAAAGTTGAAGATTAAAGGAGTTGGATAAATATGCTTTTTACTTCACAATACTCCATTAAAATGCCAATAGCCGAAACTCTTATGACTGCAATTGTCGGTATACTTACAGTTCTTTTGATCCTTGCGGTAATTGACGTTCTTATTATGCTCGTATCAAAAGCGGTAAGAGCAATAGAAAAACGACTAAGCGGCAAGAATACAAGCGTTTCACCCGAAACCAAAGCAAATGACACACCGAAAGGCACTCCCCTTGCGGAAAATATGTCAGAGGGCGACCTTGTACTTGTGGGTGTTGACGAACCGACGGCCGCAGTTATTATGGCTCTTGTGAGCTTTCAAAGCGGCATACCGCTCAACAGACTTTGCTTTAAATCAATAAGATTAATGGAGGACGAAAAGAAATGAAATATATTGTTACACTTAACGGAAAAAACTATGAAGTTGAAGTTACGGAAAGTGACGCTGTAATTTTAGGCGTTTCCGACTCTGCTCCAAGCGCGCCTGCAGCTGCTGTTCCTGCCGCGGCTCCGGCTGCATCAGGCTCTGCTGCCGCCCCTGTTTCAGGCGGTACAAATGTTGTTTCGCCTATGCCGGGAACTATTCTTTCGGTCAGCGCTTCTGTCGGTCAGAGTGTAAAAGCAGGCGATGTAATTATGGTACTTGAAGCGATGAAAATGGAAAACGATATTGTAGCTCCGGCTGACGGCGTTATAAAGCAGATTCTCGTTTCAAAGGGTTCAACAGTAAATACAGACGACGTTCTTGCAGTGCTGTAAGCTAAAAGTGAAAGGAGATTTTCCAAATGGAAATGATTAAAAATGTCCTTGTCAGCTTGTGGGAGGCTTCCGGTTTTGCAGCGCTTTTTTCAGACGGCGTTTTTCATTGGCGCAACCTTGTCATGATAGTTGTTGCATTTATTCTTCTTTATGCGGCAATTGCTAAAAAGTGGGAACCGCTGCTTCTTGTTCCGATAGCTTTCGGAATAATTCTCGCAAACCTTCCCGGCGCAGGTCTTATGGCAGACCCGACAGGAATTATGGATACATCAAACATTGTTGAAGGCGCGCACTGGTATGATGCCGGTGTCCTGCGGCTGATTTATGCGGGCGTAAAAAGCAGTATATTCCCCTGTCTTATTTTCCTTGGCATAGGCGCAATGACCGACTTCGGTCCGCTTCTTTCCAACCCTGTCAGTCTGCTTCTCGGTGCGGCTGCACAGCTCGGTATTTATGTTGCTTTCATTATAGCTATTCTTCTCGGCTTCTCTCCGAATGAGGCCGCTTCAATTGCAATAATCGGCGGCGCTGACGGTCCGACAGCAATTTTCCTAACCAGCAAGCTTGCTGCCGACCTTCTCGGTCCCATAGCCGTTGCGGCATACTCCTATATGGCTCTTATTCCGTTCATTCAGCCGCCTATTATAAAGCTTCTTACAACCGAAAAAGAACGCAAGGTTGAAATGAAGCAGATAAGAAAAGTCAGCAAAATTGAAAAAATTGTTTTCCCTGTCGTTGTTATTGTTATCTGCGCATTCATTCTTCCTTCGGTTGCTCCGCTTCTCGGTATGCTTATGCTCGGTAACCTTTTCAGAGAAAGCGGTGTTGTCGACCGACTTTCCGACACGGCGCAAAACGCACTTATGAATATTGTTACAATTATGCTCGGTCTTACTGTCGGCGCAACGGCAAACGGCGATACCTTCCTTCAAACAAAGACGCTTATGATTATCGTTCTCGGTCTTCTTGCTTTCTGCTTCTCTACTGCAGGCGGTATACTTCTCGGCAAGCTTCTTTATGTTATCACAGGCGGAAAAGTTAATCCTATCATAGGGGCTGCCGGTGTTTCTGCCGTTCCTATGGCCGCCAGAGTTGCACAGAAAGAGGGCAGAAAGTATAATCCTACCAACTTCCTTCTCATGCACGCAATGGGACCGAATGTTGCCGGTGTTATCGGCTCGGCCGTTGCCGCAGGCTTCCTGCTTGCCATGTTCGGACGGTGAAGTATATACGACACGCAAGACGTGCGGCATATACATCGGAATAATTACTATATCTTTTCCTTTCGGCTCACGTCATTGGTCAGGCCGTTAAACCAAAGGAATCGTTGCGAATTAAGTTTTTATGAATTGCTTAGGGGCGACCATGCGTGGTCGCCCCTACTAATCTATGTAATTCATGCAGATGATGTCTGCGCCTATAGACCGGTCTGTGCTTCCAGATAAAGCTTTTGTGTAGATTGGTTTTTCTTCTTGATTTTGGTTTGAGCTTTTTTGTTGTAATTTGTACAAATTATCGGTTTTGACTGCCGTCGGCGAACTTTTCTTTTGAAAGAAAAGTTCCAAAAGAAACATTGCTGACGTACGGCTGCGCTCAACCGTTTGAACGCAAAGCGTTCAAAGCGGGTCGCTTCGCCTATAGATTGGTTTCT
>CANQLQ010000257.1 GCA_947624755.1 uncultured Clostridia bacterium
GCTGCAAATGGGCAATGCTCCACCTTTGCGGAATATTGAAAGAAAAAAGTTTTGTCAATTTTTCAGCGGCTTCTTCGGTAATTGTATTTCTCCATGTGCGAAAAGGTACGAGAAGTCTGTCGTCTTTATCAAAAGCAAGGTAGCCGTGCATCATTGCAGAAATACCGATTGCACCGACCTTTTTAAGCGTGATACCGTATTTTTCTTTTACGCTTTCGGCAAGGTTTTTATAGCTGTCTTGAAGCCCTGCTAAAATGCTTTCCACGCTGTAAGTCCAAATGCCGTCTTTAAGCTCGTTTTCCCAATCGTGACTTCCCGAAGCTAAAAGCTCATGGTTTTCACCGATAAGGACAGCCTTTATTCTTGTTGAGCCAAACTCAATACCGAGAGCGGTTTTTGCGTTTTCAATTATTGATTTTATGCTTTCCATTTTATCTCCTATCTTTTTATTTTATTTAAGGAATCTCTGATTAAAGCACGTTTAAGGCTTAATCATCTTGCTTGCAAATATTCCGTAAAACTTTGCCAACACTTCGTGAGGTTATTATTACATACGTGCAAGGCGGCTTCGCCGCCGATGCGCTATGTAACAATGTTCTGAGATGTGTTCAAAATCTTTGATTTTGCTAACACTTCGTGAGGTTATTATAACATATGTGCAAGGCGGCTTTGCCGCCGATGCGGTATGTAACAATGTTCTCCGATGTGTTCAAAATCTTCGATTTTGCTAACACTTCGTGAGGTTATTATAACATACGTGCAAGGCGGCTTTGCCGCCGAAGCGCTATGTAACAATGTTCTCCGATGTGTTCAAAATCTTTGATTTTGCTAACACATCGTGAGGTTATTATAACAGAAAACCTTTCCATATAAAAGACTTTTATAAAATTTTTCACTTTCAAAAAATATGACATAAGCTTTCATATTTTTCTGGCAAACGGTGCAGGTAAAATAATCGGTTTCTTTTCTCCGATTTCTGTCATTTGTTTTATGAGTATCCTTCTAAGGTTCGCCCTTTCTTTTTTATATGCCTTGTCTTTAATAAGATTATGCTTTTCGTTTGGGTCTTTTTCAAGATCATACAGATAATCTTCAAAATAAATCGCAGAGGAAGGTACAACAAAACCGCCAGCAGTCGTAGCTCTGACAGAATATTTATATTTCTTTGTGCGAATTGCCCTTGCGCATTGGCTTTCGGATATCTGCATAAAAATATGCGTCCTTTCCTCGCCGCTTTCAAGCTGTTTTTGAAGGTCGATACCTTCATAACTTTTCGGAATATCTATCCCGGCAATCGAAAGAAGTGTAGGCGGAATGTCTATTAAGCTTATGAGCCGTTCTTCTTTTTTGCCGCCTTTAAAATTTCCGCCCGATATTATCAGCGGAGTATGCGCCGCACTTTCATGGCAGGTTCTCTTGTATTCCAAATTACGGGTTTTAAAATGACTTCCATGGTCGGAGGTGTAAATTATAACCGTATCTTCATAAATATCGAGATCTTTAAGCCTTTGAACAAGCCGACCGACATTATAATCGAGTCGGTTTATAGCGCTGATATAGTCGGGATAAAATTCTTCATAATTGCCTTTCATAAACGAAAGATCATCGGGAATAGGGTAATTGCTGTAATTATCAACCGTTTCTCTAAACCCCTCATAGCGGTTAGTGTCGTTTTGATGATGCGGTTCGAGCTGAGAAACAAACATAAAAAAGGGCTTTTCTCTGTTTCTTTTTTCAAGAAATTCGAGCGCAAAATCATTTATGCAGTCCGCTCTGTAGCCTTTGAAATCGAGCTTGTTTCCGTCCCCGTCAAAAACATAACCGTCATATCCGTGAGATGTAAATTCAAGCACATCCGCCGCGCGCCAATATGAATAACCGCCCTGCCTTTCTTTCGGGACAGCGGTTTTTTCGCAGTGAACACCGACTTTCGGCAACCTATCCGAAGCAAGGTGCCATTTACCTATGTATGCAGTCTCATATCCGGCTTCATTGAAATATTCGGCAAGGGGTTTAATGTTTTTCGGCAAGGCTATACCATTCCAATAACACTTGCACTGCGTTGCATAAACACCGGTCTGAAGGCAGGCTCTTGCAGGTCCGCATACAGGCTGACAGGTAAAATTGTTTTCAAATTTGATTCCTTCGCTTGCAAGCTTCATAAGATTGGGCGTAACTTTATCATTGACAGTATCCCAACGCTGCTGATCGCTGAAATAAAAAATTATGTTCTTTCTTTTTTCCATATTCTCACCTTTTATTTCTTCGTAAATTAATGTATTTTCCTTATGCATACGGATTTTTTATTGCCGTTTTTATTGTCAAATGTAAATTTATATTAAAAATCTATAGGCAGGCAAGAACTAACCGTTCAAAGGCTTTTTCAAACCTTTCATCATCTTCACCCGTTCTTTTCTTCGGTCCTTTAAGGTGATGCTTTCCGCTTGCCAATCTTTGTTTTTTTGCGATATATCTTTCAGCAAGCATAATTTCAATGTTATCGTCAGTATAGACTTTTCCGCTTTGGTGAATAGCGTAAGCGCCCTTTCCGAGCGCCATTGCTGCAACGCCGTAATCCTGCGTAACGACAATATCCCCTTTTTCACATTCGTTTGCGACAGCTATATCAACTGCATCTGCGCCGGCGGAAATTGTTCTCACTTCGCTGTAATCCGAAATTAAAACGTGATTTGTGTCACAAAAAAGAATAACAGGCATACCATGCTTTTTAGCTGTTTTTTCAATAATTTTCACAACAGGACAAGCGTCCGCATCGACAAGTATTCTTTTCATTGAATCAGGTATAATTAAACCATCTCATAAAGGCGGTAAATTATTTCTCCTTTTATAAAATTTGCTTAGCAAGGCGCATAGTGCCGCCATTTAGCGGATAGGCGGTGAACCTGTGCCTAAGGATAAAGCCTGTTGTAAAGGTTGGTTCTATGTTTCTGCTGATTTTGATACAAACAGAAAAAGCCTTGTTGTACCATGTCGGCGGTAAGGAGTTTTCTGTCTGCTAATTTTAACAAAGAGGATACAATTCTTTTTTCATGTATCTCGGTTCATATTCATAATACCCATTCTTTGGATAGAATGAATAGGATTCAAACCACTGCT
>CANQLQ010000258.1 GCA_947624755.1 uncultured Clostridia bacterium
TTTGAAAGTATCTTTTTATATTCCGCAATACCTTGTGTATTAACGAAAATTTTTGGACAAAATGACGGAATAATTTACCGTCAAGCAGGGCGGCTTGTATTAATCAGTGATTCCATAATAAAAAGCATATACGGGCATTATCTCTGCCCGTAAAATTACAGGCCTGTTTTTTCTTTGATATATGCTCTTGCTTTAAGTGCATACTCAAACGGGTTTGCAATTGCCGGGTCCTGTTCAGCTTCAACAACTACCCAGCCTTCGTAACCTGCTTCGTCAAGAATGTCAAAAACAGGCGTAAAGTCGAAGTCGCCATCGCCCGGAACAGTAAATGAACCTGCACGTACGGCGTCAAGAAAACTGTAGTTCTTTTTCTTCGCATCGTCAATTACTGACTGACGTATACTCTTGAGGTGAACGTGTTTTACACGGTGAACATACGTTTTAAGAACGCCGACTGCGTCTTCTCCGCTGAATGTAAGATGACCTGTATCATAAAGAAGATATACAAGGTTCGGGTCGGTAATTTCCATAAGCTTATCAATTTCGGCTTCGGTTTGAACGCCTGTACCCATATGATGATGAACGGTGAAATACATACCCTTTTCTTTTGCAAGTTCGCCCATTTTGTTGAATCCTTTTGCAATAAGTTCCCACTGTTCGTCAGTATAAACCGGCTTTTCACCGAAAATGCTTACAGGTTTGCCCTGAATACTGTTACCCTGCTCCGAAGCGCCGATAACCTTTGCGCCAAGTGCATGAAGAAAATCTCTGTGCTTGATAAAGGCTTCAATTGTTGCGTCATAACCTTCAGACAGAAGAAGCGAAGAGAACCATGCATTACATATTCTCATTCCTCTGACTTCAAGTTTGTGTTTGAGTGTTTCGACATCTTTCGGATATTTGTTGCCAATCTCGCTGCCGGTGAAACCTGCAAGAGCCATTTCGCTTATGCACTGTTCAAATGTGTTTTCCGCACCGAGGTCGGGCATATCGTCATTTGTCCAAGCGATCGGAGCTATCGCAAGATTTACTTTTTCTTTATTTAACATTGTTGTCACTAATCACAGATAACTTTTTGTCTGTGATTTCCTTTCCTGATAATTAATAGAGTCTTGCCTTTTTGATATTTGCTTTCATATCTTCATAAGCTGCCTGTACGGTTTCGCTTTCGGAAACTTCGGCAACACCGACTCTCCACCATGAATCATAACAGTCAGTCATTGACTTGTGGGCAACCTTAATGTCGAAAAGGGTCGGAATTGTCTGCTTCTTTGAATCTTCAAGAGCGGCGCGAAGTTCTTCTTCTGTAGTAACTCTGTAAGCCTTGCAGCCATAGCCCTCAGCAATTTTTGCATAGTCGGTCATAATAACTTCACCGTCAAGAAGTCCTGTTTCGGGATTTCTTCTTGTAAAGCGTGTTCCGAATGTTTTCGTACCCTGGTTATTTTGAAGGTTTTCAATACAGCCCCAACCGCTGTTGTCAAAGAGCATGACATTGATTTTTTTGTGTTCCTGAACGGCTGTGTAAAGTTCGCTGTGAAGCATAAGGAAGCTGCCGTCGCCAACCATTGAATAAACTTCTTTATCGGGAGCGGCAAGCTTTGCGCCAAGTGCGCCGCAAACTTCATAGCCCATACATGAATAACCATATTCAACGTGATAGGTATAGGGAGCCTTTGACTTCCATATTCTTTGAAGGCAGCCGGGAAGTGAACCGGAAGAGCCGAGAACTATTGAATCGTTGTCAATCATTTCGTTGATTATACCAAGCGCTGTTGTCTGAGCAAGCAAGCCGTCATCACGCTTAACCGTGTAGCAGCGGTCAATTTCTTTAAAGAAAGATGCCTGAGCGTCAGCCGGTTCGTTTGTCCATGACGATTTATAGCCGTCACCGATTTTTGCGGCAATAGCGTCAAGCGAAAGACCTGCGTCGCCGATTACTGCCGTGCTGTCCATTTTAAATGCATCAAACGGGCAAACATTGATTGAAAGCATTTTTACGTCCGGGTTTTGGAAGCCCCATTTTGAGCAGGTTGTAAAATCCGTAAGTCTTGTGCCGACGGCGATAACCAAATCGGCCTGCTTTGCAATTGCGTTTGCACTCGCTGTACCCGTAACGCCGCAGCCGCCCATGTTAAGAGGATGGGCAAACGGTATCTGACCTTTTCCGGCTTGGGTTTCACCGATTGGAATATTGTATTTTTCAGCAAAATCGAGAGTCTGCCTGTAGCTTTCCGAATATGTAACGCCGCCGCCTGCAATCATCATAGGTTTCTTTGAAGTCTTAATCATTTCAGCTGCGGCTTCAATCGCTCTGTCCGACGGTACTTTTCTGTCGATGTACCATACACGTTTTTTAAGGAAATGCTCGGGATAATCAAAGGCTTCACCTTCAACGTCCTGTGGCATTGCTATGCATACCGCACCGGTGTCCGCCGGGTCGGTAAGAACTCTGAAAGCGTTGATGCAAGCGGTCATAAGCTGTTCGGGTCTTTCAATTCTGTCCCAGTATTTGCATACGGCTCTGAAAGCATCGTTTGAAGTTATGGAAACAGAATCATACTGTTCAATCTGCTGAAGAACCGGGTCGGGCTGACGGCAGGCGAAAGTGTCGCCGGGAAGCACAAGAAGCGGGATTCTGTTGGCAGATGCAGTACCGCAAGCGGTAACCATATTAAGAGCGCCGGGACCTATAGACGAAGTGCAGGCTATAATTTCACGGCGTCTTTTTTGCTTTGCAAAAGCAATTGCGGCGTGAGCCATACCCTGCTCATTGTGTCCCTGATAATAAGTGAGGTTGTGTCCGCCCTGTTCAAGAGCCTGACCGATACCAACAACGCAGCCGTGACCGAAAATTCCGAAAATTCCGTTTACGAACTTGGTTTCTTTTCCGTCAAATGATACATACTGGTTGTCAAGAAATTTTACAAGCGCCTGAGCCATTGTAAGTTTCATAAGCGTAAGTCTCCTGTTCTTTGAATTATAGAAGAAAATAAAATAAATTACATAATTTCCGAAATTTTAACCGGTCTGCCCTCTTTGACAGATTTCTTTGCAGCAAGGGCTATGAGTATTGCATTAAGGCCGTCTGTACCTGTTGTCGG
>CANQLQ010000259.1 GCA_947624755.1 uncultured Clostridia bacterium
GCCCATATCAAGCCCCGTTACAACGCTAAATTCATCTGTACAGGCGGTAAGGAATATAACAGGTGTATCGCCCTTTTCTTTTATTGCTCTGCAAACCGAAAAGCCGTTGCCGTCAGGC
The DNA here is from genome assembly GCA_947624755.1 of uncultured Clostridia bacterium. Classification (GTDB taxonomy): domain Bacteria; phylum Bacillota; class Clostridia; order Oscillospirales; family Acutalibacteraceae; genus UBA6857. The sequence goes on from CANQLQ010000259.1 coordinate 119, forward strand.
AGGGATATATCAATAAGAGCAAGGTCAAAATCTTCATTTATTTTTGAAAGCGCTTCATTTTGACTGAATGCGGGTATTGTTTCAAAGCCTTCACTCAAAAGAAACTGTGAAAGAGCGGCCGATATCGTCTTATCGTCTTCGGCAAGTAAAATTTTGAGCATTATATCACCTTCCGAATTAATTATATATTATTAAAAACCTTTAGGCAAGCAAAGTGACATAAATGTAAGAAAATAAAAGCAGAGATATGAATGATTTATCCCATATCTCCGCTCTATATTTTAAAATTAATATGGGTTATTTTCCCGAAAACCGGAAAACCACGCCGTCGGATACATTTCTAAAACCATATTCAAACTTATGAAGTTCAAATATAAGTTTGCAAATTGCAAGACCCATGCCTGTTGAATCATCGGTTCTTGTTCTCGCCTTGTCACCGCTGTAAAGCTCTTCCCATATATGTGGTGCGTCCTCTTTTGAAATAACGCTGCCTGAGTTATAAATTTCAAACACTGCATTGCCCATTACCTTTTTTGCAGAGATTTTAATTTTACCGCCGTCAGGCACAAACTTAACAGCATTTGAAAGGTAGTTGTCTATTACAAGACCTATCAAGTCTTTATTGCATTTAAGAACATAGTCTATGTCTATATCTTCGCTGTAGGTTATATTTTTCGCTTCAAAAAGCGGCCGGTACTTGCTTGCTTGTTCATATATTATATCATAAAGCAATTGCGGCTGTTTTTGAATTTTTGTGTCTTGACGAAGCTTGTTATACTGCAAAAGAGTTTTTACCATCCGGCTCATCCGCTTGCTTTCGTCATAAATTGAATTAACATATTCCTTGTTAAGCTCAGGCGAAACATCTTCAAGTATACATTCACTTTTGTTTGCAATTACTGCAATCGGTGTTTTAAGCTCATGCGCGGCGGCGGCGATAAAAGCTTCTCTTTCCTTAACCAGTCTTTGATTTTTGTTATAAAACTCCGAAATAACAATCATTACCGCCAATGCCATTACTATAAATGCAAAGCTGAAATTACGAAAGAAGAAAGTGAAATTATCTGACGTAAGCGTTTCATACCGCATATCACAGCGCGACTCAAAATAGAAACAAAGCTTTACTCCGCCTTTCCCGAAACATTTTTCATATTGACGAAGACCGTCTATTGGGCCTTGTAAAGTAGATTCAGTGTTATAATCCATATTTTCATGAGTATATTTGAAGTCGGAAATAAAATCATCAAGATTTGTACAAAGCTTTTCATATTCCTTCCGGTAAGATTTATATTGTGATTCATTAAAGCCGTACAAATTAATGGTTGAATTAAAGTCATTATAAATTGTAAAATCAGGCGTTTCGTCACTGAACTTAATTATATTATCTTTGCCTTTGGAAATATTATCAAAGCTTGCCTCAACAGGTATATATTTATCGCCCCTTTTGCAAATTGACAGACTATTTATAAAATAGCTGCTGCCGCTCATATATTTTTTTAAATTTTCAATTTGCTCCTTTACTTCGTCAGTTAAATATTCATCAAGTTCAACAATAAAGCTTTCAATATACTCTGCGTTTTCATTAAAATAATCACAAAGAATTTTCTGCTTGCTGCTTAATATAACATTACCGTTTGAATCAAGCAGAACAAACACAGTCGGATATCTTGGACTAAAGCCGCATAAGTCAAATGTTAAATTAACAGCATTAGTACTTGAATTTATAGTTTTCAACATAGATTCATATTCGCTTTGCACGGCTTCATCAAAATTTCTGCTTTGAATCTCTTTTGAAAGCGAATACACAACTGTGACGGATATAAGGTAAAACACAACTATACCCAAAGCGGTAAACGATAACAGCTTTTTCTTACTCATATATTTTCGGCCTCCTGAAAAACATAGCCCATTTTAGCCATTGTTTTTATGTAAGAGGAACAATCGCCGAGAGCTTTTCTTATATTTTTAATATGAGTGTCAACCACCCTGTCGCCGCCGTAAAAATCATATCCCCACACTCTCGACAAAATAAGACTGCGGCTTAGAACAACTCCTTTTTTACTCATAAGATATTGAAGCATTTCAAAGTCTTTTGCGGAAAGGCTTATTTCTTTTTCGCTCACATAAACCTTCTTTTTATAGCAATCGAGCTTAACTTTTCCTATTGTTATAACATCGCTGCTGTTTGCACCTGTGTAACGTCTTATCACGGCAAGGCATTTTTCCAACAGAACCGAAAGCGGAAACGGTTTTGTTATGTAATCGTCCGCACCCGCCGAATAACCGTAAAGAAAATCTTTTTCTTCTCCGAGCGCCGACATAAAAAGAATCGGCGTTTTAGCTGTTTTGCGTATTTCTCTGCAAGCAGAAATTCCGTCAAGCACAGGCATCATTACATCAAGTATAATAAGATCAAAATCGTGAAGGCAGGTCAAATCGACCGCTTCCTGTCCGTTTTCGGCAAGCGAAACATCAAAGCCGTTTGCGGTAAAATAGGTTTTTACGGTATCTCTGATTTTATAATCATCATCTGCAAATAATATTTTATACATCCGTAGTTCTCTCCCTTCTAATAAGATTATAAACTTTTGCTGTGTTGTTTTTGTGTTGATTTAATATCTTTGAATAAATTTTTATTTTATTTGGCATAATATTAAAAAATAATTATAGGCGGTAATTAAAGATGATAGATAAGAATGATTTCAGTCAGGCGGTTAAAGAAAAATTTGAACAGCTCCCGGTTTTTGTTCAGGAAACCATAATGCAGACATCGGCAAAAATTGAAACGCCGGAACAATTGGAGGCCATAGCAAAAGAAATAGTTGCGGCTGATAAAAACAGATAAAATAAGGAAGCGCCGGTTAGCTTCTCAAAAATTTAAAATTAAGGAAGCGCTGATTAAATCGAACGTGCAGATTGCGCCGCCGAATTTTTTGTCAGATTGTCAAAAGCGACGCA
>CANQLQ010000260.1 GCA_947624755.1 uncultured Clostridia bacterium
GATTGCTGCCGTTGTTATCAACACGAAAATCCATACCAAAACAGATACAACGATCTTCATTTTCTTACTCATATGCTGCTCCCTTATATCGGTTTAGTAAATTATGCCTTTTTATCAACTGAAATCGAGCCGATGAATAGTTTCGTTATTTCTTTTGGTGTAGACCCAATTAAAGAACTTTTGAATATCTTCGTTTTCCTCAGAATCGGAATGACATGAGTACCAAACATAATTATATCCGTCCGACATTTTTGCAACTTTTGTAATTATAATCGAGTGCTGGTTTCCGCTTTGCCAAACTTGCCCAACTTTTGCATTCTTACGCAACTTGTACTCAAAATTTGTTTTTTCATTTTTTGTTTTATTAGGTTCATATCCATCGCTACCTGATTTACCGGATGTTAATTTACCGCTGAAATAATTATTTCCGGCTGCGGAGCGGGTTTTATGAAATGTTCTAAAATCAGAAACAAAAGACCATGTTCTTGAATACTGCCAGTAATCCAAACCTACTTTTCGGGACTTTTTTATCATATACCAGTAGTTTGGAGAAGAATCTAATATCCAATTTTTAATAAGTGATGGTATTGAATTAAAATCTGAATTAATATATGAATAGACTCCTCCTACCGCTATTGCTTGTGAAACAAAGTTTGTACAATCATAATCCATTTTTTTATATGCCGAATTATACTTTTTAGCGTATTTAATGGCATAAGCGGCTGCATTTTCGCCTTTATAATTGGCATAGCTTGATTTTAACTGTGGAAGAGCAACTTTATTATCTTCTATAGTAGACTTATTAAGCAGTGCTTGTGCTTGACGGATATAATCATAATCATACCGGGTAGAATCTTCCTGAATTGTATTATCAAGTTGGTCAAGAATTTTGACTTTTTCATCAATTCGTTTGTCTACTTCATCATAATATTCTTCCGCTACCGCACTTAACTCTTCTTCGGGTATATCCTCAGGGTCATACACGGCATAAGATGTTGTGTAAAAACAGCAAAGCATACAAAGAACTATTAGTTCCACTATCAAAGTTTTTTTAAGTACCTTTTTTCCATATTTAGCCTCCAGTTTTTTTATTATTATACTATAGCAAAATCTATGTGTCAATAAATTTCCGAAAAAAATATTAAATTTTAGAAAAATTTTACAATTTTTAAGAATTTATACATAAAGCTTACCGAAAAAATCAGCATTATTTTTTAAAATAAAATCGCTGCTATCGCAACTCGCCCTCGTTTATCCGAAGCAACTTCTGCGCTCATATAGATCACCTACACAAATGGAAAAATCCGATTGAAATTCATTAAGAAAAACAATCGGATTATATTTTTAATTCATCTAAAAGCAGGAATTTATAATATTATATGATGTATTCTCCTCTCTTAGCATTAATTCCCGCATTCCTTTTGAGAACTAACTTTCCTTTCGCATCGTTTGGATAGTCAAGATTAAAAATAATTTTATCATTTATTCGCTTCCACATAACAGAAACTTTACCAAATGCACTATAAAATTCTGCTTTTGCAAAATTCATATCACTCGGAAAATGAGGTTCAATATTTATCGTATCTGCATTTACTTTTATACCACAAATCTGTTCCATAAAGAAAGCACTGATATTGCCCCAAAAGTGATGATTGTGAGAACTCAATCCATCTGACTCTTCAAAATTTTCACAAAGCGCTGTGTCACCATTTAAAACCCATTGCATATATGATGGTTTTGTAGGATTTTTCATAATCTTAATTGCCGTGTCAATTTCACCGTTTTCTGCAAGAACATGGAAAAGCACTCTTCCGCCAAGAATACCGGTGTCAATATGATAATCTGATTTTTCAATTTCACACATTAACACCTTCATTGCTTTGTCAAGTTCATTGTCATTGAATATTTTATAAAAAATACCCATTGATTGTGATGTTTGACAAGGTTTTGCTAAAGTACAAGTATCCCGGTCAAGAAACTGTTTTCTTATATTTTTTCTTATATTTTCGGCAAAATTCAGACAATAATCGCTGTTTTCTGTTTCGCCGGCTGCTAAAAACATTATGCCTGCCTTATGAGTGATATCATAAACCTCAATACTATCTGTTAAAATTAACGGAGATTTCGCAGCGCCATGCGGAGCGCACCAATCGCCAAGACCGATTGCAATTAGTCCGTTTTCATCAAGTCTTGTTTCTATATATTTAATGTATTTAAGAATGCTGTTTTTACATTCTATAAACGATGAAAGGTCGTTTCTTTTTTGCCATATTTGATATGGAAGTTCAGTTAAAACGCAGTCCCAAGCAGGACCGTTTCCCCATTCAAATCCCCAACCTCCGGTAGGAACTATTCCGGGTATAGCGCCTTGTTCGTTTTGTGATTTACATATTTCAAACAGCCATTGTTTGTAATTATCTGTTGGCTCAAAATACAGCAAAGTGTGCGATGCTGATAATGCAGCGTCACCGGTCCAGCCGTTCTTTTCTCTATGAGGACAGTCAGTCGGTATGTGATGGAAATTTGACAACGTGGAATTCAAGCTCATATTATTAAGTTTGTTTATATTATTATCATCACATTCAAAGCTGCCCTTTTCATCAAGGAAAGTATTGAAAACAATAAATGTTAAGAAGTCGTTTGTTGCCTGTTCGGATTTAATACCGTCAACTTTAACATACCTGAAGCCGTGATAAGTAAATGTCGGTTGCCATATATTTTCACCGTCCCTGCAAATATAAGTGTCTCGCTGAAAATATCGGTCGGCAATATTATTAAATGTTGTGTTTCTGATTGAAAACTTGCCGTTTTGTAATGTTTCGCCAAAGGTTAAAACTATTTTTTGATCTTGTGCAGCGTTAATATTGATTCTGCATACACCTGCCGTATCAACACCAAAATCATAGATATAGGAATTATCTTCCTTCCAAATAGAAATAGGCTTAATCTCGTCACGGGCTAAAATAGGCTTAGCGATTGACAATTTCTTTTCACCAAGGGGCGAAGATGTAAAAACGGCATTTTTCCACTCTCCCTCATCAAAGGTACAGTCATATGTCTCACCTA
>CANQLQ010000261.1 GCA_947624755.1 uncultured Clostridia bacterium
GAAGAACAGGAGCATACCTATAAGTCCGAACAGTCGCCCCGATATCACGCAAGAGATGTTGCAAAATTCAGAACCGCTTACCATAAAGGACTGCTTGTTCTTGCTTCGGCAACACCAAGCATTGAATCTTATTCGCTGGCTTCAAAAGGCGTGTATTCTCTTGAAAAGCTGACTAAAAGATATGGAAATGCGGTTTTGCCGGACGTTACCGTAGTTGATATGAAAAGCGACAGGCAACGGGGCAATAAGTACAGCATCAGTCTTTTTTTACAGGAAAAGATTCAACAGAATCTTGAGGATAAAAAGCAGACTATCTTGCTTATTAACCGCCGGGGTTACAACACCTTTGCTGTCTGCGACAGCTGCGGCAGTGTTATAACCTGTCCATCGTGCAGCATATCGCTGACTTTCCACAGGGCAAACGGAAGGCTTATGTGCCATTATTGCGGCTATTCAATGCCGTTTACAACGAAATGTACCAATTGCTCAAGAGAAACCGTCCGTTATGCCGGCAGCGGCACTCAAAGGGTTGAAGAAGAGCTTGAATCTCTTTTCCCTTCGGCAAGAGTTCTCAGAATGGATGCGGATTCAGCCGTTTCACGCAATGTTTTTGAAAAGAATCTTAACGCTTTCAAAAACGGTGAATATGATATTATGCTCGGCACTCAAATGGTTGCAAAAGGTCTTAACTTTGAAAGGGTAACTCTTGTCGGGGTAATCAATGCCGACGGCAAGTTAAGCAGCGATGATTTTCGAAGCGAAGAGATGGTTTTTGACCTTCTTACCCAGGTAGTCGGCCGTTCGGGAAGAGGAAACGAAAAGGGGATAGCCGTAATTCAGACTATGCTTCCCGAAAATAACGTCATTATGCTTTCTCAAAAGCAGGATTACGATTCGTTTTTCAAAAATGAAATGGCAATCAGAAAAGCAATGGTATATCCGCCTTTTTGTGATATATGCTGCGTTACAACGGTTTGCGGCGATGAACTTAAGTCTTTGTCCGCTTCAAAAACCTTTCTTGAAAGATTGGTGAAGCTGACAAAGGAAGAATATAAAGATGTAAAGCTTATTATTTTGTCTCCGACGCCTCCGCGCATTTTTAAGATGAGTAATAAGTTTAGATACAGAATAATAATTAAATGCAAAAATACCAAGAGATTCAGACAGCTCATTTCACAGCTTCTGATTGAATTTGAAAAGACCAAAGCGTATAACGATGTAACTTTTATTGCAGATATTAACCCTGCAAGTTTTACATAATTTTGGGAGGAATTGATATGGCTATTAGAAATATTGTAAAAGAGGGAGATCCTATTTTAAGAAAAACGAGCCGGCCTGTTTTTAAATTTGATGAAAAACTTTGGACGCTCCTTGACGATATGAAAGACACCCTTGATAAAGCTCAGGGCGCGGGTCTTGCGGCGGTTCAGGTCGGAGTGCTGAGAAATGTTGTTATAGTTGATGTTGATGACGGCAAAGGTCTTATGGAGCTTATTAATCCAAAGATTATCGAAAAGTCAAAGGAAACCATTACGGCGGTTGAAGGCTGTCTTTCTTTCCCCGGAAAATGGGGCGCGGTAAAAAGACCTGCAACCGTTGTTGTCAGAGCGCAAAACAGAGAGGGCAAATGGTGCCTTTACAAAGGCGAAGGACTTCGCGCAAGATGCTTTTGTCATGAGCTTGACCATCTTAAAGGTCATGTTTTTACCGATTATGTTCTTAAAATGTATTCCGAAGAGGAATTAAATCAGCTTATTGAAGATAATAAAAGAAGAGAACTAAGTATACAAAGCGAAAATTCCGATCAAGTCGAAGCTTTTGAAAAGCCGAATGTGCTTGAAAACAACCCGGAAAATACAGAAAATTAATATTAACGTGAAAGGCAGCGGTACATAAGTTATAACTTTTATGTACCTATTGAATCTATATGAAAATTGCATTTATGGGAACGCCCGATTTTTCGGTGCCTTGTCTTGCTGCTCTTGCAAATTCAAAGCACGAAGTTGTAGGTGTTTTTTGCCAAAGCGACAAACCTGTCGGAAGAAAACAGGAGCTTAAAATGCCCGATGTTAAAGTTGAAGCTTTGAAGCACGGCTACAAGGTCTTTCAGCCCGTTTCGCTTAGAGGCGGCAAGGGCGTTGAAATCCTCAAAGAAATTGAACCCGATCTTGTTATAGTTGTCGCTTACGGTAAAATTTTACCGCCCGATTTTCTTTCTTATCCGAAATACGGCTGTATTAATATTCACGCTTCAATTCTTCCGAAATACCGCGGCGCTTCTCCTATACATTGGGCCGTTATAAACGGTGACAAAGAAACCGGTGTGACCGCAATGCAGATGAATGAAGGTCTTGATACCGGTGATATTCTTCTTGTCAAAAAAACCGAAATCGGAAAAAACGATACAACCGAGTATATGTATGAAAAGCTTGCTGTGATCGGCGCCGAAGTTATGCTTGAAGCTATTGACCTTGCCGAAAAAGGTCAGCTCGATCCTATTAAGCAAAACGATGATGAGGCAACGCAGGTAGGACTGCTTTCAAAAGAGATCAGTCCTATTGACTGGAACGATACCGCACAAAACATACATAACAAAATTCGAGGACTTTATTCTTGGCCTTGCGCATCAACAAAAATTTGTGGTAAAAATTTAAAGATTTATTTGTCTGTTCTTTGCGAAAAAAAAGGACATAATATACCCGGAGAGATCGTTGACTGCTCGGGCAAACTTGTTGTTTGCTGCGGTGATAACAACTGTGTTGAACTTCTTGAAATTCAGCTTGAAGGAAAAAAGCGAATGGCAGCCTCACAGTTTCTCAACGGATTTAAAATTGAAAAAGGGGCCGTTCTCGGCATATAAAAAATATAAAAGAAAGGAAACGCACGGGAGTGCGAAATGGTGCAACCTATGTTTTTTTATTATTACCCCGATTACTATTATCTCATTCTTGTTCTTCCTGCAATAATACTTTCATTTATAGCATCGGCAAGAGTTAAAAGCATATACAGAAAAATGTCAGCCGTTTCCAATGCCCGAGGTCTTA
>CANQLQ010000262.1 GCA_947624755.1 uncultured Clostridia bacterium
AAGCCCGCAACAAGAAGGGCAGTACAGCCCATAACGCCGATAACAGCCATTATGAATCGCTTTTTATTTCTGAAAACATTTCTGAAAGTAACCTTGACGGAAAAATTCATCTTCGACCATAAGGACGGGAATTTTTCGAGCCAGATTCGTTTGCCGCCTTTCGGAGCTTTCGGCTTCATGAGAACCGAAGGGTGAGTTAAAAGACTGCGGCGCACCGAATTGTAGGTTGCAAGAACCGTTGAACCGACAGCGATAATAATACCGATTACCGCATAACCGAAACGGTACGTAACCGTAATTTTCGGAACATCAAACAATATTGAGTAACACGAGGTAAGAACGGACGGGAAAACGGCAAAGCCGAGGAATGAACCCGCAAAAGCGCCGACAAAGCTTGCGACAAAGGCATAAAAGACATATTTGTTAACAATCTCTTTGTTGTGAAGTCCCATAGCCTTGAGCGTTCCGAGCTGAGTTCTTTCGTCGTCAACCATTCGTGTCATTGTATTAAGACTTACGAGAGCGGCAACAAGGAAGAAGAACCAGGGGAAAATCAGCGCAAGAGCGGAAGTTCTTTCGGCGGTCTGACCGTATTCTTCAAAGCCCAAAAGCGCGTCTTTACGGCTGTCTGTATACCATTGTGCGCTGTCAAGACCGAGAAGGAAATTGTTTGCCTGAGTAAGTCTGCCTTTCGCTTTGTCAAGCTCTTCATAGGCAAGAGCTTTCGCTTCTTCAAATTCGTCACGCAGAACGTCTTTTTTCTCTTTTGCTATTTGAAGGGTCATTTCATAGTTGGTGATCTGGTTTTTAAGGTCGCTAAGCTGTGAAATAACCTCAAGTTCACCGATTTGAATATCATAGCCCGCGTTTTTAAGTTCCTTTTCCGCTTCGTCAAGAGCAATTTCGGAGGACGAAAGCTGGGACCTTACTTCTTTGAGCTTTTCAACAAGCTGTGAGGCCTCGTCAAGCTCTGTCTTTTTAACCGCAAGCTCGCTTTTTGCGTTGCTAAGTTCGATTTTTGTGCTTGCAAGTCTTTCTTCCGTAAGCTGAAGCTGCGGTTCCATGTATGACGCCATTTCTTCGGCGGTACCGACGGCGGTAAGGCTGTTAATTGCAGCCATAATATCGTTTACTTCGTTTGCTATTGCGTCATACTGTCCGCTTTTGAAAACTTCCAAACGGTTCTTTATGGCGTCAACCGAATCTGCCTGGTTATTGTCCAGCTCTACCATTGCTCCTCTGTATGTTGCAATAAGGTTTTCGAGGTAGTCGATTGTAGAGAGCATTGTATTGACCTGAGCAGTTGCAACATTGTATTCCGTAACCGCGCTTCTGTAATCGCTTTCGGCCGTTGCATACTGGTCAACCATTTTTTTCGCTTCGTTATATTCGTTTCGTTTCTGTTCCCATGCGGCATATTGGGTCGAGTGTTCAAGCTTGCTGTCGCCGAGCTTGCTTTCGGCCTCCTGGGCTTTTTCATTGTATTGCGCTTTATATTCCGCAAGCTTTTTGTCGCCGTTTACTACCATATCAAGCATCAAATTTAATGTGTCCTGCGCTTCTGCAATTCGTTTTTCAACTTCGACTGCTGCATTTGCGTAGTCAGTTTCGGCCTGAGCAACCTTGTCGGAATATTCTTTTTTGAGCGAAGCCGCTCTCGGAACAGTCCTTTCGGCTGAAATTGAGTTAATATATGAAACGTAAGGCGCAATAAAATTATCATATTCTTCCGAATACGGGTCGTAGCTGTCAGAGCCGGCAACTTTTACGGAAATTGCCGAATAGTAATCGTTTAGGAAGTTTTCCGAGGGAAGATAAACGAAAGTGCCAAGCTTGCCCGTACCTACAGTGGTGTTGCCTCTTTGGTAAGAGATGTAAAGCGGAGTTCTTATAATTCCGCAGATAGTATATTCGTTTGCGGCAAGTGATGTTGAAATGTCGGCATTTTCTCCGTCTATTGTGATGACGCTGCCGATTTTAAATTCTTCCGGAGTTGAAAGAACGCTTTCGTCAACAAGACATTCGCTTTGTGTGGACGGCCAACTGCCTTCGATAAGCTGAGGTCTGTTGATAAAATTCCGGTCGTTCTCTTCGCCGGACGAAGCGGCAACGGCTTTGTTTACATCGAGCGAATATGCTCTTATCGAAAGTCTTGAACCGTCAATATCAGAAATTTTCTTGCCGTCAACGCTTAGAACGCCGTCAACAAACTTTTCGCCCATAACGCCTTCAATGCCGTTAATGCTTGAAATTAAGTCAACGTCACTTTTTTCAAATCCGATAGTTGAAATAATCCTGATATCCGCCGCATTTGAAGAAACATAGTATTCCCGGGCAGTATCAAGCATATCCGGAGAGGTTGCGTTCATTCCGGTAAAAAAGCTTATTCCGAGCGCAACTATTATCACGATTGAAAAAAATCGCGAGTTTGTTCTGCTGATTGTTCTTAGCGTATCTTTAAACAAAACTTTGTTCATTTCTTTTTATGTTCACCTTTCACGCATAATACAGAAATTCATCGGGCAGGTATTTACCATTCGAGCAAATCGACCGAAACGGGATGTTCGTTAACAGCGATTTGGATAACCTTGCCGCTTCGCATGGTAATAATTCTGTCCGCCATATCTGCAAGCGCTGAGTTGTGAGTAATAACAACGACTGTTGTTCCGGTTTCACGGCAGGTTTTTTGAAGGAGCTTTAAAATCTGTTTGCTTGTTTTGTAGTCGAGAGCGCCTGTCGGCTCGTCGCAGAGTAGAAGCTTTGGATTTTTCGTCAGCGCTCTTGCAATTGAAACACGCTGCTGCTCGCCGCCCGAAAGCTGAGACGGGAAGTTATCCATTCTTTCTTTAAGTCCGACCTTTTCAAGCACCTTTTCCGGCTCGAGCGATTTTTCTACTATCTGGCTTGAAAGCTCGACGTTTTCAAGGGCGGTAAGATTGGGAATAAGGTTGTAAAACTGAAAAACAAAGCCGACTTCATTTCGTCTGTATTCAATCAGTTCCTTTTCCGAAAGACCGCTGATAAGTCT
>CANQLQ010000263.1 GCA_947624755.1 uncultured Clostridia bacterium
GCTGACGAACAGGTTGCGGCTATTTCTCTTTCTTTTACCGCTTCTCTCGGAGTGTGTTCTCCGTTTGTGGGAATTTCTTCCGTGCTTACGATTTCACCGCAGAATGTACATTTATATTCTTTCAAGCCGGCTTCTTTGCATGTAGCTTCTTTGATTACTATTCCCTCACTATCGGGTGTATGGCTGGTAAATTGTCTGCTATATTTTTCAGCATATTGCTGAGCTGTTGAGTTTGCATAACCGTGAATCAAAGTTTCTTTCGGGAAAGCATATTCTGAATCATCAATTTCACATTCGGGGTTGAGGATTGTTACGCTTTCAAGGTTATAGGAAACGTAAAATGCATAATCACCAATACTTGTTACGCTGTTTGGAATAACAAATGAAGTTCTTTTGTTTCCAATTGGATATTGTACAAGGGTTGTTTTATCTTTATTATATAAAACTCCGTATGAATCACTTGAATAATAATCATTCTTATCATCAACTGTTATGCTTTCAAGGCTGTTGCAACTTCTAAATGCACCAGCACCAATACTTGTTACTCCACTTCCGATTTCTATGCTTTCAAGGCTGATGCAAGTATTAAATGCACCTTCTCCAATACTTGTTACGCTGTCAGGAATTGTTATGCTTTTAAGGTTGAAGCAAGCGCCAAATGAATTCCAACCAATACTTGTTACGCTGCTTCCGATTTCTATGCTTTGAAGTAATTGGCAACGTAAAAATGCACTACGACCAATACTTGTTACGCTTTTGGGTATTGTTATGCTTTGAAGTCTTTGGCAATAACAAAATGCACTATCACCAATACTTGTTACTCCGTCTTCAATAGTTACAGTTTTAATTGATCTGGTGTAGTTATCCCACGGTTTATTATCACCAGTATTATTATAATTCCCCATCGCACCGTTGCCGGTAATTTTAAGCTCGCCTGTCTCGTCGTCGAACGACCACTTAACATTATCTCCGTCTGCTCCGCAAGTACCCTCATAAGTGACGGCGCTCGCCGTTACTCCTTCAAGTCCGCCAAGCGGCGCAACGCTGAAAATCATCAGCACCGCAAGCAACACGCTTAAAAATTTTTTTGTGTTTCTCATAAATATTCCTCCGATTCGACTTATTTTTGCATATTTAATCACAAATCCTCAAATTTTGCAATACCTTTTGAGAAATATACGAAAATTTAATAATTTTTAATTAAATTTTAACAAATTATTAATAGGTCTATATTCAATCTGAACCGAGGATTTATATGTAATGTGTCGCCCTGTAAAGAGAATTAGTATAATTAATAATTGCCCCAAAAATTATTCCCCGACTTACCTTTTACGGTATGCCGGGGAATGGTAAAAATAAGTCTATGTCAAAAATGCGGTGAAAAATCAGAGCTTCAACCTGTACAATTGTACGCAAACCGTCTTATCTTAGGGCAGTTTGTATTAATCAGTGCTTCCTTAGAATAACCAAAGTCCGGAAATTGCAAATGCTTGACATTTTTTTCGTAAGGCTGTAAAATATTCAAGGAACCTCTGATTAAATCACGCTTAAAGCTTAATACTCATCTTGCTTGCAAATATTGAGTAATACTTTGCCAAAACTCGGCAATACACAAAGTATTGACTTATATTTTTGGAACATAAAAAATACTTCCAAATTAGTTACAAAGTGTTTTCGCGGTGTAAAATTATAATTTTATATAATTTCTATTCCGCGTAATTGCCGCACGCCATGCGTGCCGAAAAATTTGCTAATCAATCTGAGTATTGAATTTAATCAGGGCTTCCTTTAAGCGAGTGAGATGGGCAGTTGCGGGTTGATTTCAACACGAGGAAAGTCCGAGCTTCATACAGCGGGGTAACGGCTAACGGCCGCCGAGGGTGACCTTAGGGAAAGTGCAACAGAAATAAACCGCCGCTTTTGCGGTAAGGATGGAAAGGCGAGGTAAGAGCTCACCGGCATACAGGAGACTGTGTGGCCATGTAAACCCTACCCGAAGCAACACCGACAGAATTGTGAGTTTCACAAGCGTCAGCTGGGCGCATATTCGAAAGGTGGCTTGAGCCTGAGGGCAACTTCAGGTCTAGACAGATAACTGCCTTAAAAGACAGAACTCGGCTTACAGTCTCACTCGTATATATTTGCGAAAAAAACATTTGCTTAAAGTGTCAAAACTCAGGAGCTTTTTTGTTCTTGAGCTTTTTATTTTTTTAAGGCAGCTCTGATTAAATCTAAGCACGCATGGGCACGCATGGGCACGCATGGCGTGCGGCAATTACGCGGGTTGGATTTATGTAAGCCTTTACCACTTGCCCCACGGCACGGCTTAGTGCTGAATTTATTTTCGTAATTTTTCGATTGAGCAATTTTGCCTCCCCTGAAAGGGGAGGTGTCACACGCAGTGTGACGGAGGGGTGCGGTGGGCATCGCCCACAGGAATTACGCGAGGAAGATTAAGCAGGATTTTACTCTTATACCGCGAAACGACTTGCGTTGTTAACTGTAATGTAAAAGTTTTATTCAGTAAGCATAGTCCACGGCGGTTACACAGGGAAGATTTATATAAATCTTGATACTCACACCACTGCACGCGTAGGGGCGACCCCATGTGGTCGCCCACGGGCATCGCCCGTAGAAGTTACGCGAAACAGATTTATACAGGCTTTTACTATCACGCCGCGAAAAAAAGTCTATTACAGACTAAGACAAAAAAGAACAAAGTATAATTTGGAAAAAACCAACCTTTACAACAGGCTTTATCCTGAGGCACAGACCGCATTTTCCCTTTATGTAGCAACTAAGATAAAAAGAAACAAACTTACCACAGGGAAGCAAAGCACAAACCAATCTATAGGCGAAGCGACCCGGCTTGGCGGACATCGTCCGCAGGACTTACGCGGGATAGATTTATAAGTCTTTTACTCTTATGCCGCGAAACAACAAAGCTTAAATACTTTACATTGAAACGGTTGAGCGCAGCCGTACGTCAGCATGTTTCTTTTGGAACTTTTCTTTCAAA
>CANQLQ010000264.1 GCA_947624755.1 uncultured Clostridia bacterium
CAAGTGGTAAAGGCTTACATCAATCCAACACGCGTAACTCCTGCGGGCGATGCCCGCCGATGCGTGCCGAAGGCCGCCTATAGTTCGTTTGTTGCAATTATATCCGCGCCGGTGTCACATACGTTGCATATTAGGACATCGCCTATTTTTACCGGTGCGTCAACGACCTCATTGTTGATAGCTTTCATACAATCAAACATCTTATCCTTCGGAATCGGCGCAGAGGTTTTGACAGGGATAACAGGAAGTGAACCGCCGTTGACCTTCATTGTCGATGTGAGAACACGAACAGGATTTGTACATTCGCTTATTGCATATTTTTCACCTCGTTTGCAGGTGTTGCCCGTAACTTTTATAACTTCTCCGTTTTCGGATAGCTCAACCGTAATCGGACAACCGAGAGGACACGAAACACAGATAAGATCTCTTGTCATAACTTACACCTCCACTTTGACAATAAGTTCTTTTTTGTCAAGATTTTTTATATCGTCAACTTTTATAAGAATGTTTTCCATCTCACCCGGAGCAAGCTTAGGTTTTTTCTTTGAATAGATAACCTTGTCTGCGCTTGTAACGGTTATTTTTGCGTTTCGGTAAACGTCGCGAACTCTAAAATAAATTTTTACATCACTGTCCGTATTGCAGGATATATTTTGCGGCACAGTATATCTTACACCGCCCTGCGGTCTTACGGAAATATATTTTGTGCTCTTGCCCTTGCCTTTTCCTTTGGATAGTATATATTTCGCCGCGCCCTCACCTGCAAGCTGGCTTTCTGCGGTTACATAGTCAACAAGGTCATGCACCTGAAGAACATTACCGCAGGCAAAAATACCCGGTCGGCTCGTTTGTCTGTATTCATCAACAATTGCGCCGTTTGTTATCGGGTCGATCATAATACCTGCGCTTCGTGTAAGCTCATTTTCGGGAATAAGCCCTACGGAAAGAAGAAGGGTGTCACATTCGATATATTCCTCTGTACCCGCAATGGGTTTACGGTTTTTGTCAACATTGGCTATCGTTACACCTTCAAGCCTTTCTATACCGTGAGTTTTAATAACCGTACAGCTTAGGCGAAGCGGTATGCCCATATCTTCAAGGCACTGAACGATATTTCTTTGAAGCCCGCCTGAATACGGCATAAGCTCACATACCGTTTCAACCTTCGCACCTTCAAGTGTCATTCGTCTTGCCATAATAAGACCGATATCACCCGAACCGAGAATTACTATTTTTTTGCCCGGCATATAGCCGTTTATGTTGACATACTTTTGAGCAGTGCCTGCCGTCATTATACCCGAGGCTCGTGAACCCGGAATATCAAGCGCACCGCGCGGCCTTTCACGACAGCCCATGGCGAGAACAATAGCAGTTGCTCCGATTTCAAGAACCCCATCGGCGCTGTTTGTTGCAATTACAATATTTCCGGTCTTGATGTCGGTTACCATTGTGTCGGTTTTGACTTCTATGTCGGTTTCTCTAAGCTGTTTTATAAATCTGTAGGCATACTCGGGACCTGACAGCTCTTCACCAAAATAATGAAGTCCAAAGCCTGCGTGAATACATTGTTCAAGTATACCGCCGAGAGTTGCGGCTCTTTCAAGGATAATTATTTTGTTTACGCCGCATTCCTTTGCTTTGAGTGCAGCCGCCATACCAGCAGGACCGCCGCCGATTACAACAAGATCATATTTAAGCATTGTCCTCACCTCATTTCGTTTTGTTATAAAGGATTTTTGAGCTGTTACCGAATTTTGTAACCTGATTCATCGGTATATCGAGTTCGCGCGAAAGAATTTCAACAACCTTTGAACCGCAAAAACCGCCTTGGCATCTGCCCATTCCTGCTCTTGTTCTTCTTTTAACACCGTCAACATCCCGCGCTCCGCAGGGCGCTTTGATAGCGTCGATGATCTCGCCTTCTGTAATTCCTTCACAGCGGCAAATTATTCGACCGTAGCGCGGATCTTTTTTGACAAGCGCCTTTCTTTCTTCAATTGAAAGCTCGTTGACCCTAATAGGAGCAGGCCGTCTTGAAATGAAGTCCGCCTTCTTTTCATATTCAGGAGCAATACTGCGAAATATCTGACCGACATATCTTGCAATTGCAGGGGCGGCAGTAAGTCCCGGAGATTCAATTCCGGCAACATTAATAAACTTTTCGTTAGCTTTGCTGGGAGCTATAAGAAAATCGCTGTTATCGCCTTCAATATGAGCGCGAAGCCCCGCAAAGGAAGTAATGGCATTTCTTGTCGTCATTTGCGGAATAACTTTACTAATTGAATTTTTTACTGTTTCAAGACCGTCAATCGTGGTATCAAGGTCAAGCTTGCTGTCAAAGTCAAGATCTATGGCTGTCGGTCCCATAAGAACATTACCGTGAGCAGTTGGAGTAATAAGTATTCCCTTACCCATGGCAGACGGACAATGGAAAAGAACGTGATTTACCATTTTCTTTTCGGTTTTGTCAAGAAGATAATATTCACCTTTTCTCGGAATGATTTTGAAAGACGTGTCACCAATCATTTTTGCTATCTGGTCGGCAAAAACACCGGCGCAGTTAATTATGTACTTAGCTTTGATAACACCCGAAGCGGTCGAAAGGAAGAACATATCGTCCTTGTATTCGATGTCAAATACACCGCTGTTTCGCTTGACTCTTGCACCGTTCATAACTGCATTTTCGGTTGCGGCAATTGCAAGCTCGTATGGACTTACAATTCCTGCAGTCGGCGCCCATAAAGCCCCGATTGCTTCTTCGCTGATGTAGGGTTCCATTTCACGAAGCTGTTCCTGACTGATGATTTCCATATTCGGAACACCGTTATTAAAGCCCCTTTCAAAAAGAACCTCAAGAGTTTGCATATCGTCCCAGCTATAGGCAACAACAAGCGAACCGATATTTTTGTAGGGTACGTTGAGCTTATTGCAGTAATAAGCCATAAGTGAAGCGCCCTGAACATTGAGTTTTGCTTTGAGTGAACCGTTTTCAGCGTCAAAGCCGGCA
>CANQLQ010000265.1 GCA_947624755.1 uncultured Clostridia bacterium
TTAGAAATAGTAATTGAACAAACAGAATGAACCTAAAGTATTTTAAAAGCTCTTTCAAGGGGTGTAGGCCGCAGCCGGCTTGCACTTCTTTTTTATGTGTGGAAAGTTTTTGATAATTTTATAAGGCGGCCGCTTTTTCTCCATAATAAAAAAGGGTGAAAAGTCACCCTTTTAAAAATACATTTTACGGTTTAAGGAAGCACTGATTAATTCAGGGAGTCCTAATTGGCGGCGGGCATCGCCCGCAGGAGTTACGCGGGATAGAATTATATAAAATTATAATTTTTACACCGCGAAAATACTCTATTCCTAATCTGAAAGCATCTTTTTATATTCCAAAAATTCGAGGCAATACTTTGTGTATTAACTAGGGAAGCTCTGATTAAATCTAATGCTCATATTGATTAGCAAATTTTTCGTAAGACAAAGCTAAAAACGCAGGCAATACTTTGTGTATTGCCGAGTATTTTGGCAAAGTATTACGGAAAATTTGCAAGCAAGATGAGTATTAAGCCTTATGCGTGATTTAATCAGAGCTTCCCTTAAATTTTTGGGCAAAATGACGGAATAATTTACCGTCAAGAAGGGCAGCTTGTATTAATTAGTGCTTCCATAGGTCTAAAAAATAAAACGGAGCTGATTCTAATCGTCAGTTCCGTTTTTTTCTTAAAAAATTTCGGTTTATTTCACACTGAACAGCAAGTCGCCATATGACGGATAAGGCCAGTTCTTTTCGCAGGTAATTTCTTCCGCTTCATCTACCGGCGCACGAAGGTTATCCATTGCCGGTATAATATTATCGCAGCAGAAGCGTGAAAGCTTTTGCGAATCGTAAATTCTTTCCGATTCAGAAACAATTTCGCGAAGTTCACCAAGCTTTTCATAGATTTCATTGCAAAGAGAAGAAAGTTTTTCAATTGTTTTTTCTTCATAAAGGCAGGATACCGAAGGACAGGCGTTTTTCTTTGAAATAACGGTATCGCTGAGTTCCTTTACATAACCGCAGACGGCGGGCAAAATATCTTTGCTTGCCATATCTATCATAGTAAGCGCTTCAATGCGGATAAGCTTATTATAGTTTTCAAAGTGAATTTCATGTCTTGCATACATTTCTGCTTCAGAAAAAACTTTGTGAGTTTTATAAAGCTTTATGTTGTTTTCGTCAACAAAATGGGGAAGTGCATCCGGGGTTGCCCTGTAGTTATGCAGACCTCTTACTTTGGTTGCCTCTTCGATCCATGCGTCATCATAGCCGTTTCCGTTAAAGATAATATTTTTGTTTTCGGAAATTGTCTTTTTGATAAGGTCGTGAAGAGCATTGCCGAAATCATCTGCATTTTCAAGAATATCAGCGAATTGTCTGAGTTCTTCCGCAACCGCTGTGTTCAGGGCGATGTTTGTTCCTGCAATTGACGACTGCGAACCGAGCATACGAAATTCAAACTTGTTGCCGGTGAAGGCAAACGGAGAAGTACGGTTTCGGTCGGTTGTGTCCTTCGGGAATTTTGGAAGAACGTGAACGCCGATTTTAAGAGCCTCTTTCTCCTTGCGGTCATATGCACTGTCGTTTTCAATTGCGGTAAGAATATCTGTAAGCTCTGTTCCCAGGAAAATTGAAATAACAGCCGGCGGAGCTTCATTTGCACCGAGTCTGTGATCATTTGAGGCGGTTGCAACACCGACACGAAGAAGATCCTGATATTCGTTTACAGCCTTTATAACCGCGCAAAGGAAAAGGAGAAA
Source organism: uncultured Clostridia bacterium (assembly GCA_947624755.1). Lineage (GTDB taxonomy): Bacteria > Bacillota > Clostridia > Oscillospirales > Acutalibacteraceae > UBA6857. The sequence continues at coordinate 1,744 of CANQLQ010000265.1, forward strand.
CTGTGCATTCTGATGCGGTGTTTCGCCCGGCTCTAAAAGATTTACGCCTGTGTTGGTTGAAATTGACCAGTTGTTGTGCTTGCCGCTTCCGTTAACGCCCCTGAAAGGCTTTTCGTGAAGAAGACAGGCAAGACCGTGCTTGTGGGCAACCTTTTTCATAATTTCCATTGTAAGCTGATTGTGGTCAGTCGCAATATTGGTTGTCGTAAAAATCGGAGCAAGCTCATGCTGGGCAGGAGCAACCTCGTTGTGCTTTGTTTTGGCGAAAATGCCAAGCTTCCAAAGCTCTTCGTCAAGCTCTTTCATATAAGCGACAACCTTTGGAATGATAGTTCCGTAATAATGGTCGTCCATTTCCTGACCTTTAGGAGGCATAGAGCCGAAAAGGGTACGGCCGGTATAGATTAGGTCTTTTCTTTTATTAAACAGCGCTTCGTCAATAAGGAAATATTCCTGTTCGGGGCCTACTGTAGTTTTGACCGAGGTAACGTCCTCGTTGCCGAAAAGGCGTAGTACACGAAGGGTTTGCTTATTTATCGCTTCCATTGAGCGAAGAAGGGGCGTTTTTTTGTCAAGCGCTTCACCGCCGAATGAGCAATAAGCGGTGGGAATGCAAAGCGTACCGTCTTTAATGAAAGCATATGAGGTCGGATCCCATGCTGTATATCCCCTTGCTTCAAAGGTTGCACGAAGACCGCCGGAAGGGAAAGAAGAAGCATCGGTTTCTCCCTTTACAAGCTCCTTGCCGGAAAATTCCATGATAATTCCGCCATCGGCGGTTGGCGAAATAAAACTGTCGTGTTTTTCAGCGGTAACACCGGTCATTGGCTGAAACCAATGAGTGAAATGAGTCGCGCCTTTTTCAATTGCCCAGTTTTTCATTGCATTTGCAACAACATTGGCAACTGCAAGGTCAAGATGCTTGCCGTCGCTGATTGTTTTCATTAGGGATTTGTAGGTTTCTCTCGGGAGTCTTTCTTTCATAGTTGCGTTGTCAAAAACCATACTTGCGAAAAGCTCGGGAATATTACTCATATTTGCCTCCATAAAGCGGGTGCATCAAAGATGCGTCTATAAATTTATGATTTTTTAATAAACATAAGCGGTAAAAAAAGATGGCAAAAGAACTGTTTTAAAGGTCGCTGCCATCTTAGGAAAAATGCTTATTAAGGAACCTCTGATTAAATCGCGCTTAGGGCTTAATACTCATCTTGCTTGCAAATTCTCCGTAATACT
>CANQLQ010000266.1 GCA_947624755.1 uncultured Clostridia bacterium
TGCAATAACCAAGAGGTCAACCGCACCCACAACGATTCAAGGGTTTCCGAAAGGGCTCTTCGTGAAATTTATCTCAAGGGCTTTGAAATTGTGGTCAAAACAGCAAAACCGAAAAATATTATGACCTCGTACAACAGAATCAACGGAATTTGGAGTCATTACAACTATGACCTTTGCACAACCGTTCTTCGCGGAGAATGGGGCTATGAAGGCAACGTAATGACTGACTGGTGGATGAGATCTTCAAAGTCACCCGAATTTCCTAAAATTTGCGACCAAGCCTACCGTGTCCGCGCTCAAGTTGACGTTCTTATGCCCGGCGGTGACAGAGTCGGAAAACGCAAGCCGGACGGCACAATGAAAAAATCTTTCGGTGTCAAAGACGGAATAACGCTCGGTGAACTTCAAAGAACGGCAATGAATGTATTGAGATTTGCGCTTGACAAAGTTGACTGAGAATTAAGGAAGCTTTAAAAGGAAAAGTTTTCACAGGGCTGATATTTCTTGTGCAATTTACAAGAAAACGCAGAACCCGCTTCCCCACTGCATATTATAACAAAAACAAGCAATAAGCAGGCTACCGGAATGTAACCTGCTTATTTTTATTGATTAAATTATATCTGACTTTAATTAATTGCCGCACTCAATTGAAATTTGATTGAACATTTTAAGGATATCATCTATGGAAGTATTGAGCTTATCTTCGCCCGACTTATCTAATACAATATGACCTTTATCCATCATAATAAGTCTTGAACCGTATTCAACGGCATAGCGAAGATTGTGCGTTACCATCAGCGCCGTAACATTACGTTCTTTGACAAATTTGTCGGTGAGAACCATAATCCGCTCAGAAGATTTGGGGTCGAGGGCGGCGGTATGCTCATCTAAAATAAGCAAATCAATGTCGCTCATATTTGCTATAACAAGCGCAAGAGCTTGTCTCTGACCTCCCGAAAGAGTACCAACCTGAACATCAAGGCGGTTTTCAAGCCCCATTTCACATTCTTCAAGAAGTGACTTGTAATAATTGATACGCTTTTTATTTATTGCCGACGTAAGCGAAAAACGCTTATTTTTGTTGTCTGCAAGAGCCATATTTTCAAGTATTGTAAGACTTGAAGCACTTCCCTTTTGCGGGTCTTGAAATACTCTTCCTATTCTTTTAGCTCTTTCAAATTCGGAAAGCTTTGAAATATCTTTTCCCAAAAGAAGTATACTTCCACTATCAATATTAAGCGAGCCGCACAGAAGATTAAGCATTGTAGTTTTACCGCTGCCGTTTGAGCCTATAATCGAAACAAACTCCCCTTTTTCAACCTTTAAATTGAAGTTGTCGAAAACAGTTGCTTCGTCAGGAGTTCCGACATTGAACTTTTTAGTAATATTACTGTATTCTATCATGTTCATACTCTGCTTTCTCCCTTCTTCATCGCGTTACTCATAACAAGGGCGATTGTGAAAAGAATTGCCATGATAAGTTTGTTATAAGCCGAAGGCACGCCAAGATATGTTGCTATTGCAAGACAAGCCTGATAAATTATTGAGCCGAGAATAACCATGGTTGTAGGTTTCATAAATCTCAGCTTTCCAAAAATCGAAAGACCGATGATAACGCTTGCAAGACCTACAACAACCATTCCTATTCCCATGCCTTGATTGGCATTTGCTCTTGAAGTTGCAATTAGCGCACCGGCAACAGCGGCATAACCGTTTGCAATGGCAAGACCTATAATTTTGCTTTTTCCCGGGTCTTGGGCAAGCATCGAAACAAATTGAGTATTATTGCCCGTTGCACGAAGAAGAAGTCCGTTTTTTGTTTTAAGATAACGGTCAAGAATCAGTTTGAATAAAACGGCAATTACAAGAAAAGTAACAAGTGCGCGCACATTTATTCCGTTTATGTTATCCGGTAAAAGTTTTGCCGGAAAGGTACGAAGCACAGTAGGATCGGTTCTCGTAAAAGAAATCGTGCTAAGGGCATTTTCCCCTTTGAAGTTACCGCCGTTACCTACAACAGTCAGCACAAGATTGATTGAAATAAGCCCCGTAGAAACAAGGATTCCGCAAAGAAGGGGTCTTATATGAAGCTTAACATGAAGCACGCCTGTTACACAGCCGGCAAGAGCGCCGAGAATGAATGCGGCAATTATTGCAAGCCATGGATTTACATTTGCACATACAAGAAGCGAATAAGCGACACCGCCCAGCAAAACAGTACCTTCAACGGAAAGGTCGGGGAAATCAAGTATACTGAAAGATATATAATAACCAAGAGCCAGAAGCGAATACATAAGACCGTCGCTCAGAAATACCTCAATGCAAGAAATAACTGTGCTCATATAGTACATCCTTTTTAATAAATTTTTTCGATAAACACAGATAAACGCACCGTCGGGCATCGCCCGCAGGAGTTACGCGAGATAGAAATTATATAAAAATATAATTTTACACCGCGAAAACTCTTTGTCACTAATTTGGAAGTTTCTTGTTATGTTCCAAAAATCTAAGGCAATACTTTGTGTATTAACTAGGGAAACTCTGATTAAATCTAATGCTCATATTGATTAGCAAATTTTTCGGCACGCATGGCGTGCGGCAATTACGCGGGATAGAAATTATATAAAAATATAATTTTACTTCGCGAAAACACTTTGTCTCTAATATGGAAGTATATTTTTATGTTCCAAAAATATAAGCCAATACTTTGTGTATTGCCGAGTATTTTGGCAAAGTATTACGGAAAATTTGCAAGCAAGATGAGTATTAAGGAAGCGCTGATTAAATCGAACGTGCAGATTGCGCCGCCGAATTTTTCGTCAGATTGTCAAAAGCGACGCAGGAATACTGACGTATTTCAAGGAGCTTTTGGCAAAAATGACGGAAAATATCGGTGCAAGATGCGCGTTCAGCCGGCTGGCGTGATTTATTCAGTGGTTCCTTAAGCCTTATGCGTGATTTAATCAGTGATTCCCT
>CANQLQ010000267.1 GCA_947624755.1 uncultured Clostridia bacterium
AAATTTTCGTTAATACACAAAGTATTGCCTCAAATTTTTGAACAAACTGACGAAAAATTTCCTCGCCAATTAGGGCATCCTGAATTAATCAGTGCTTCCTTAGTCCTATAGTCGGAGGTAATAAAATGGGGCTTACAACCGGTTCAGTCGGTAAAAAAGCGGCTGAGAAAAATCTTGACCTGAAAAACAGCGATATTACTGTTTTACTTGCCGGCGCACCGAATGTCGGAAAAAGCACAGTTTTCAACGCTCTTACCGGACTTAATCAGCATACGGGAAACTGGTCGGGAAAAACCGTTACCAATTCGGTGGGTTTTTTCGATATCCATAACAAAAAGGTTGCTTTGGTCGATTTGCCCGGTACATATTCCCTTTTGCCGCATTCGCAGGAAGAAAAGGTTGCACGAAACGAAATATGCTTTTCTTCGCCGGACGTTACTGTTGCCGTTTGCGATGCAACAACGCTTGAAAAATGTCTTAATCTTGTTTTGCAGATTCTTGAAATTACTAACAAAGTCATTGTATGTGTCAATCTTATTGATCAGGCGAAAAAAAAGAAAATCGAAATTGACATAAAAAAACTCGAAAAGCTTCTCGGTGTTCCTGTCGTTGAAACAAACGCAAGGGAAAACAAGGGGCTTTCAGAGCTTACCGAAAAAATTGTTGAAATGAGTCAAAGTCAAACCGACTACAAAGCGCCGGTAATTTATGATGATAAGATCGAAGAAGCTATCTGTCGGCTTGAAAACCCAAAGATAGGCTTAGACCGCTTTTTGCTTGTGCGTATGCTTTGCGGTGACAAAGACTACCTAAGCCAATTTGAAGAAAAATCCGGTTTAAGTCCTGAAAACAAAAACTTACTTCATGCGTCTTACGAAAAAGTCCATGACGAACTTTTGAAAACCGGAATGACGGTTGACAAGATAAGAGACTCCACAGCTCAGAAAACCGCAGAAAAGGCTTCTCAAATTTATGAAGAAATTTCACGATTTTCAAAGCGTGATGATTCCTTAGACAGGCGGCTTGACAAAATTTTTACCGGAAAGCTGACCGGAATACCGATAATGATTCTCTTCATGGCGCTTGTGTTCTTTATTACAATATATGCCGCAAATATTCCGTCTCAATGGCTTTCGGAAATGCTCTTTTCACTCGGTGAAGCAATAAGAAACGTACTTACTGCAATTAAAACTCCGTGGTGGATAATCGAACCGCTTATTGACGGCGTTTATCGTGTTATGGCGTGGGTCGTTTCGGTAATGCTTCCGCCAATGGCAATCTTTTTCCCGATGTTTACGCTTCTTGAGGATTTCGGCTATCTTCCGAGAATGGCATTCAACCTTGACTGCTGCTTCAAAAAATGCAATGCCTGCGGAAAACAAAGTCTTTGCATGGCTATGGGATTCGGCTGTAATGCCGCCGGAGTTGTCGGCTGCAGAATCATTGATTCGCCGCGTGAAAGGCTTATTGCTATACTTACCAATTCATTTGTTCCCTGCAACGGACGGTTTCCGACAATAATTGCGATTATTTCAATGTTCTTTGTCGCGTCCCTGTCTTCCGTTACAAAATCAATCACAGCCGCTGCCATTCTTTCGCTTGTTGTGATTTTTGCTGTTATAATAACACTCGCCGTTTCATTTGCACTTTCAAAAACCCTTCTCAAAGGCCAGCCCTCAGCCTTTACGCTTGAGCTTCCCTCTTTTCGTGTGCCGAAAATCGCAAGCGTGATCGTCCGCTCAATTTTTGACCGAACTCTTTTTGTTCTCGCAAGAGCGGTAAGCGTTTCCGCTCCAATGGGACTTTTAATATGGCTTCTTGCAAATATTAAAATTCAAAATACCGCGATAATTTCTCTTCTTGCCGATTATCTCGACCCGCTCGGAAAGCTTATGGGGCTTGACGGAGTTATTGTCCTTGCCTTTATTTTGGGTTTCCCCGCAAACGAAATTGTTCTTCCGATAACGCTGATGTGTTATCTTTCACAAGGAACTCTGACCGAAATTACAAACTACAGCTCTATTTTTGCGGTTTTATCAGCTAACGGCTGGACGGCGGTAACCGGGGTTTGTTTCATTATCTTTTCCCTTATGCATTTTCCCTGTTCAACAACGCTTATGACAATAAAAAAAGAAACGGGCAGCCTCAAATACACGGCTCTTGCGTTTCTGATTCCGACTGCTATCGGATTTACGATGTGCGTGGCGGTTAATCTTTTCTCGCTTATAATTTAAGGAACCACTGAATAAATCACGCCTGCCGGCTGAACGCACATCTTGCACCGATATTTTCCGTCATTTTTGCCAAAAGCTCCTTGAAATACGTCAGTATTCCTGCGTCGCTTTTGACAATCTGAAGAAAAATTCGGCGGCGCAATCTGCACGTTCGATTTAATCAGCGCTTCCTTAATAAGCTTATCCCCGGCGACCTTACGGTATGCCGGGGATTACTATGTTTTTACTTTTTAACCGTTACAGAAGCTACTTTACTGTATGCGCTGTTCTGCTTATATGCATTGACAGCTATAACCTTTACATAGATTTTCTTTCCGCCCGAAAGCTTTGAAAGCTTATAGCTAAGCTTTGTTGTTGAACCGGCCTTTGTCCACTTCTTGTTGTTGGTCGACTTGTAAACAATGTACTTGCTTGCGCCGGTTACTTTCTTCCAACTTGCGGTCGCAGTTTTGCTCTTTGTCGACTTGAGCGTTACTTTCGGCGCAGCGGTCTTTGTGCCGGTTTTGAGTACAGAGCTTACCTTGCCTGCTATCTTCTTTGTGCTGTCAAGAGCTGTTACTCTGAATCGGTATTTTGCACCTGTTTTGAGATTTGATACGGTGTAAGTTGTTTTGTCGGTTGTTTTTACGGTCTTCCAATTCTTGCCGTCTGTTGACTGCTCAATCTTGTAATACTTGGCTCCGGTTACTTTTGACCATGCGAGTTTTACTGCCGTGGT
>CANQLQ010000268.1 GCA_947624755.1 uncultured Clostridia bacterium
CAGCACTTCGGGAATTATGTCCCCGGCCTTTCTTATGATAACCTTGTCACCGATCCTGATATCCTTTTCGTCGATAAAGTCCTGGTTGTGAAGGGTAGCTCTGCTGACGGTAGTGCCGGCAAGAAGGGTAGGCTCAAAAACTCCTGTCGGTGTCAGGACGCCTGTTCTTCCGACGTTTATTTCGATGTCAAGAAGTGTGGTTTGCTTTTCTTCCGGCGGATATTTATACGCAAGCGCCCATTTTGGAAATTTTGCCGTTGAGCCGAGCTGCCTTCTCATTGAAAAATCATTGACTTTGATAACCGCACCGTCAATATCAAAAGGAAGTTTTCCTCTGTTATTTCCGATTTTTTCAATTTCCGAAAGAGCCTCGTCAATTGAACTGCATTCGGTATAAAACGGAACCGTTTTGAACCCGAGCGATTTAATAAAGTCAAGGGATTGTTTGTGTTCGGTAAGAGTTTTGCCCGCAATTTGCTGAATATTAAAAACAAAAATATCAAGCTTTCTCGATCTTGTAATTTTCGGATTCTTCTGTCTCAGTGAACCTGCCGCGGCATTTCTCGGATTTTTAAACGGCTTTTCGTCGTGGAGTTCCTGCTGCGCTGTAAGCTTTTCAAAAACATTTCTTGGCATATATACTTCACCGCGTACTTCAAGCTTCTCAAGTGCAGAGGATATCGTCATGGGAATAGATTCAATTGTGCGAAGGTTAGCGGTGATATCTTCGCCTATTCTTCCGTCGCCCCTTGTTGAACCGCGCACAAAAACGCCGTTTTCATATTCAAGACTAACGGAAAGACCGTCAATTTTCGGCTCAACAACATAAACCGGATTTTTAACGACCTGTTTTACTCTTATGTCAAAAGCATAAACGTCTTCTTTGCTGAAAGCATCCTGAAGGCTTTCCATAATTACTGTGTGTTCGACGGGTTCAAACTGACTGTCGGCTTTACCGCCGACTCTGTGAGTTGGTGAATCTGCGGTAAGGAGAACGGGAAATTTTTCTTCGATTGATATAAGCTCGTGCATAAGAGAGTCATATTCAAAGTCCTCAATTTCCGGCTCATCGTTTTCATAATATTTTTTGTTGTGATAATCTATTATTTTACGAAGTTCTTCAGCTCTTTTTTCGGCAGCTTCAAAGTCATTCATCATAAAAAACCTCCGCTAAGGAATCACTGATTAATTCAGGGCAGCTTGTATTAATCAGTGATTCCCTAATAAAATCCTGTTTTATTATATCACAGTTACCGTTTTTTCTCAAACATTTTATAAAAGGAAACCTGAATTTGCAGCCTAACTACTTTGCGTCGTAAAATGCATCTGCAAAAAAATCATATATCCTTTTGTGCCGGTTCATTTAGAACATTTCCGTCTACGGAAAATCGTGAACCGTGGCACGGACATTCCCATGTCTTATCGTCTGCATTCCATTTCATTTCACACCCGAGGTGAGGGCAGCGTGAAGTAATAATATGCTCTTTTGCGTTTTCGTCTTTATAAATCGCTTTTTTCTTTCCGTCCAAGGCGCATACTGCAGCGCTGTCTTTTTCAAGTTTATTTGGATTTTTACCTGTAAAAGTAATAAACTGAGAGCTAATGCTTTTTAATGCTTGTGCGCTGTCCTTTATTATTTCGCCCAAAACCTCAAAATTGACATTTCGCATAGGTGAAAAGACGGTTTCTTCATTTTTACCGGTAACGATACTTTTTGAAATTATCTGTGCGCAGACTGCCGAAGAGGTCATTCCCCATTTGTTGAAACCTGTTGCGACAAAGATATTTTTGTTTTTTCTTGAAAACTGACCGATATACGGGATACCGTCGCCGGTGATACAGTCCTGTGCCGACCAATGAGAGATAACCTTTGCGTTTTTCCAAAACTTGTGTGCTTTTTCTTTGAGCATTTCATATTTTCCGCCGTCTTCGTTTTTTCCTGTACGGTGCGAGCCGCCGCCAAGGAGTAATATATTTGAAAAACTGCGAAAAGAAAGCCCGTCTTTGTCAAGACCGTAGTACATTCCCGAAAGCTGTTCAACATTATCAACCGCAATAACATAGCTTCTTTCTTGATGCATTTTTGCAAAATATAAGCCCGGAAAATTTACAAAAGGAAAGTGACAGGCAAAAATAATTTTGTCGGCAGTAACCCTTGCTCTTCTTGTGAAAACTAGATTTTTTTCAATTTTGGTAACAGGTGTGTTTTCATAAATTTCAAGCTTGTTGCTTATGGGAAGTAAAAATTCAAGCGGACTGAACTGCGCCTGATTCTCTATTTTTAGTGCGGATTCAACTTCAAAAGGAAGATCTGTCTCCTTTGTTATTTCGTGCTTTATTCCAAGCTCGTTATAAGCCGCCGCCTCTTTTTCAATTTTCTCTTTTTCATTTGTGCAGTAAAGGTAAGACGGGAGTCTTTCAAAATGACAGGATATGTTTTCTTCTTTTATAATTTTTTCAATTGTGTCAATTGCACCGTTATTATAAAGAAAATATTCCTTTGCCTTTTCTGTGCCGACCGATTTTATGAGCCTATGGTATATATCTGCGTGTTGTGCCGTAATTTTTGCAGTTGTGTTCTTCGTCTGACCGCCGCAAATTTTTCCGGCTTCGAGAACTTTGCACTTCACACCGTTTTTTTCAAGCATATATCCGCAAAGTATTCCGGTTATGCCTGCCCCGATAATCAGTACATCGGTGTTAGTATCTTTGCATAATTGATTTCTTTTTTCAAAATGAACGGTTTCATTCCATATTGAATTCATTGTAATAATTTCCTTTCAGAGTTTGGAATTATTGTTTGTCCGAAGTTTTTTATGTATACCAAGCAAAAAAGAAAAAAACGATAAAAACTATGCGGACATCGGCACGCAGGCACGCATGGCGTGCGGCAATTACGCGGGCTGGATTGATGTAAGCCTTTACCATTTGCCCCAC
>CANQLQ010000269.1 GCA_947624755.1 uncultured Clostridia bacterium
ATAAAAGTTTTCGCCCGCCTTTTTCAAAAGGTAATTCCCCTGTCAGGGGAAATGTCTGCGAAGCAGACAAAAGGGTCGGGGGGTGAGGGGCGGCGCCCCTCATCGCAGAGCGCAGGAGTGGCGAAAAACAGTCCGGCGCGGACTTGTTTTTCGGTGGGGACTGTCAAAACCGATAATTTGCACAAATTAAGGAAGCTTGGTACACCGTCAAATTCAGCCTCTTTGCAGAATAACCGAGACAAGAAAATAAAACGAAAACCGCTGCCTTTTCAGGCAGCGGACATTTTTTTGATAATTATAAAAACAATCACAGTGATATTTTTTTCAGCATCTTTCTCATTTTGCCGATTTTCTTATCCTTTTCTTTGGAGGCTTCTTGAAGATTTTTGAGTGCGGTTGCATAATATACCGCAGCGTCCTGTGTGCGGATGATTTTTTGAGCATCACTTAAAGCTTCAAATCCGAGTACATCAGATGAATATTGCAGTTTGCTCTGAACCTTGTCAAAATAAACTTCAGAAACATTTCTGTCTTTTGAATAGGCGGTTTCAAGATTGTTCTTTTCAAGAAAATCAACAAAATGATTGAACCTTACATCGTGACCTTCGAGAACACGATTAAAATCTACATTTTTCGTAAGGCCGGAAATTGTTGTTTTTGCATTGAGTTTTGCAGTTGTTGTGTGTGCAATATTGTGATAGTTGGCAAGCTCTTCAACTCGTTGATCCGTTGCAACAATAAAGGCCGGAACACCTCCGAGAACTGCCGCAACATTTCCGTGAAGACGGGTTCCTATTGAAAAATCAACATTTTCACTAAGATATGATATCCATCTTTTAGCGCTTGTAAAACAAACAGTTTTGTCCATTGCAAAAAATCTGTCATCGGAAAGCGGGTCAAGATATTCCCTTCTGAAATCTATTCCGTAGTAACAACGAAGCATATCACCCAATCGCTGAGGAACATAAATGTAGTTTTCATGCTCTTTGGTCATTGAGGACAAAAAACGTATTATCTTATCGTTTTCATGTTCAACCTTCGAGTTGTAAGAAAATAGCTTATCCCGGTCGAGACTGAACGGTTTAGGTTTAGGAAGATGCATTCCGCACATATACATTGACGGACAGCCGATTACGGTATAATCGACCTCTTCTCTAAAGCCGAGAGATTTAAGAAAATCTCCGGTCGCTTCGCCCCTTACGCCAATCATCGAAGAACGGTCGAGAACGGTTTTTATAAACTCATAGGCAAGCTCCCTGTCAGCATAGCTTGAATTAAAATCTTTGCCAAGCTTGCACTGAATTCCGACACCTATCAGTATACACGGAATTTTCAGTCCGGAAATAAATTTTATAAGATCTTTAAATTCACTTGTAAACGAAGCCTTAAAAGCATTGGCAAGCGGCAGAATGAACACATCGTAAGTTTCATTTACCATGCTGATATACTTTTTGTCAGGCTTATATTTTTTTGTATCAATTATATCAATCTGTACATTTTCGTCAATCATCAAAGCTCTGTACAAACTGTACTGATAAAGCCAGTTTCCGATATTGCCGCCCATAAGATTGCTGATAAGTACATCGTGGGGTGAAAAAGCTTTATCATGCTCAATTTGAGCTCTCATAAGGATTTTTTTCAAGAAAATAACCGCCTTACTTTTTTTATATATATCAGGTACTAATTTGATTTTAACCTATTGTACCGAATATGTCAATAATTAATTGCATTTATAAAATTAAAATTCATCTCTGATAGTATTCTATGTATCTGTCGATGCAATTTGCAATAATTCTCTTCGCTTCTTCGCAGTCATTGATTTCCGAAACGGTTGTAACCTTGTCATGCTCAAGAGTTTTGTAAACCTCAAAGAAGTGCTTGATTTCTTCAAAGCGGTGAGACGGAAGCATTGATACATCATGATATGAATTATAGTTAGGGTCATTGATAGGAACGGCGATTATTTTTTCATCGGCAGTTCCGTTATCGACCATTTTAAGTACACCGATAGGCTTACATTCAACTATTGTCATCGGGCGAATCTGCTCACTGCAAAGAACAAGAACGTCAAGAGGGTCGTTATCGCTTGCGTAAGTTCTCGGAATAAAGCCATAGTTTGCCGGATAATGAGTAGAAGTGAAAAGAACACGGTCAAGCTTCAGCATACCGGTTTCCTTGTCAAGCTCATATTTGTTTTTTCCGCCCTTTGAAATTTCAATAACAGCATAGAACTGTTCGGGTTTTATTCTTTTCGGTGAAATGTCATGCCATATGTTCATTTTTCTTTCCCCTTTGTATTTTAATATTTCCTCAATTAACCGTAAAAATTATACCATATCTGATTTTTCATGGCAATAACTTTTTAAACAAGTTATAATACTTTTTAAATATGTTATAATACTTTTTAATTGTAAACATTTATATTTGTTTACAGTATGTTAACAATTCAGTATTATAGTATAAAATCGGTATTTTATAAATTAATATATTTTATGTTTCCAGACGAGAAAACACAGGAGGGATTTTTTTGATTACGGTTTTAAAACTCCTTAAAAAAATCAAAGGCAGCGTCGTTGCGTCGATGATTCTGGTTGTCCTCGCCCAGCTTACCACACTTACATTACCGCTTCTTATGTCGCTTATCATCAACAACGGTATTTCGGCCTCCGATATGGATTACATCAAAAACGTCGGATTTGCAATGGGAATAATGGCCGTGGTAAGCGCCGCAATTTCAATGGTAAGCAGCTTTTATTCAAGCAAAACCGCAATGGGCTACGGAAAAATTCTTGGTGAAGAAATCTTTCTCAAGGTTGAATCACTTTCACAAATCGACATCGACAAAATCGGTACTCCGTCACTTATCACAAGATGTACAAATGACGTAAAAGTTCTTCAGGACTTTGTTCTTCAAGGTCTTCGTATGATAATATCAG
>CANQLQ010000270.1 GCA_947624755.1 uncultured Clostridia bacterium
CGGACAGAAAGTTAAGCACAACTTCAGACGGAAGTCCGGGAAGAGAGATGTTTACTATATAAGGCAAGGCGTCTTCGCCGCTGTTGATTACAACGCCGTCAATCTTCCCGAGCTTTTCGACAAACTCATTGCGAAGAGCCGTAATTTTTTCAAGGCTGTCTTTTGGCGACAGGGCTTCTACCGCACCGTAAAATCCTGCAATTGCGGGCATCGGTTCGGTTCCGCAGCGGATACCTCTTTCCTGCTCTCCGCCGACAACGGGAGAAAGAAGTCTCACGCCGTTTTTCACAAAAAGAGCCCCCGCACCTTTCGGTCCGTGGATTTTATGAGAGCTTATCGTCATAAGGTCGGCATCAAGCTTTTTTAAGCTAAGCGGTAATTTTCCGAATGCCTGAACGGCATCTATGTGAAAAAGAGCAGGCGAACCTTTATCTTTAATGATAGCTTTTACTTCTTCAATCGGTTCAATAGTTCCGAGTTCATTGTTGACCGCCATCATACTGACAAGAATCGTTTTTTCGTCAATTTCCTTTTTAAGCTGTTCTATGTCGGCTTTGCCGTACCTGTCAACCTCTATAAAAACAGTTTCAAAGCCCTCGTCGGAAAGCCGTTCAAACGCTTTTGCCACACTCGGATGTTCAACGGACGTTGCGATAATCTTATTGCCTTTTCTTCTCAGCGCATGAGCCGCACCGAAAACGGCAATATTATTTCCCTGCGTTCCGCCGCAGGTGAAGATTATTTCTTTTGTATCACAGGCAAGTTCTTTTGCGACGGCTTTTCTTGCCAAAGTAAGCAGCTGCTGCGCTTCTATGCCCTTTTGATGAAGTGAGGACGGATTACCCCAAAGGCTGCTTACAGCTTTTTGCATTTCACTTGCGGCCTCTTTGCAGACGAAAGTTGTCGCACTGTTATCGAGATAAGCTTCCAATGGGCGCACCTCCACATTATAATCCATATAATTATACATAAAAATCTTCGATTATGCAACTTTAAAAGCAAAAATATTATTAGAATTTTTTTAAAATTCAGTTAAAAAATACTATATAAAGATTTAAAAAGGTTTTGTCTCATATTTTAACAGCGTTTTTGCACTTCATCAAAAGAAAAGTCTATTATATTAAGGAATTTTTATGCACCTTACGGTTAAAACTATAATAAGTCTGAAATGTTAAATAGGAATTAAGATTTAATATGTAAATTGTGGGAGGATAACATGGACAAGATTCATACAAAAAGAAAATATATTCGTGTCATTTCATTTTTGTCTTTTCTGAGCATTTTTTTGGTGGTCTGGGGCAGTGTGAATATGGTACGGGCGCAGAAGTATCAAAGGCAGTCGCAAATTTCATCAGAAAGAGCGATAAGCGAGCTTTGTGAAAGTATAGACAACATAACCGTATCTCTTCAAAAAGGTATTTACTGCAACAGCGAAACTTCTCTTTCCGACGTTTCTAAAAAGCTTGCACAAAGCTCTGCGAGTGCAAAGGTCAGCCTGAGCGCAATTACCGACGAAGAAATGATAACAGATGAAATATATAAGTTTTTGTCACAAGTCGGAGACTTTACCTCTTATCTTGTAAGAAAAATCGAAGCCGGCGAAAAATTGACCGACTCGGAACGTTCGATAATTGAAAAGCTTTACAAATATTCTTCTTCCCTTTCCGACGGACTCGGAAAAGTCAGAGGCGGCTATTTTGACAACACTGTCGTGCTTGAAAAAAGCCTTTCAAATTTATCTTTAAGCAAGGAAGAAACCACTCTTTTTTCAAACGGAATGAATGATGCCGAGCAATCTCTTGACGACTATCCGACCCTTGTTTATGACGGTCCTTTTTCCGACAGCGTGCTTGAAAAAGACGCTCAGTTCATAAAAAGCAAAGACGAAATAACCTCAAAAGAAGCAAAAGAAATTGCTTCAAAATATCTCGGCTGTGAGATAAGTTCCGTAAGACAGGACAGCGATGAAAATTCAAGAATTCCTCTTTACTGCTTCACGGCAGGTGAAAAATCAGTCGGCATAACAAAGCGCGGAGGGTTCCTTTGTTATATGACTAATCCGGATTATTCAGGGGAAGCGACAATCAGCGAAAAAGAGGCGACAAAAAGAGCCGCAAAATATCTTTCCGATATAGGTTATCCTAGTATGAAAGAAAGCTACTACGCCGACTATGACGGAGTCTGCACGATAAACTTCGCTTATCGGGAAAACGGGGTAACCTTTTATCCGGATCTGATAAAAGTCAGCGTTGCCCTCGACACCGGAAAAGTTGTTTCCGTAGACGCAAGAAGCTTCATTTTAAATCATAGCGAAAGAACCCTGCCCGAAGTCAAAGTAAGCTTGAAAAAGGCCCAAAAAAGACTTGCAGACAATCTTACTTTGCTCGGTTCTCAAACAGCCCTCATTCCGACTGACTACGGGAAAGAAAAGTTATGTTATGAGTTTCATTGCGTTGATTCCGAAAAACAGGAAGTGCTTATATATGTTGACGTGCAAACCGGCGAAGAGGACAATATTCTTCTTCTCGTTTATGCCGACGGCGGAACTCTGACAAGATAAAAAACAAAGCAGGTTACCGAAAGCCGCCCTCATTTAGGGATAAACCCTTTTTGAGTTTGACCGGGTAACCTGCTTATATAATTCTATTCTTTAAGGAAGCCTATATTAATTTACAATAAGCAAAATAAGAGTTGCCAAAGAGATAATAAATGTTATGAGATATTTTTCTAAGAATGCGCCTATATAAAGGAAAACAAAACCGGGCGCATATATAATTTTTTGAATGATAGTTCCGCTTTTATAAATTTTCTCTTTCATGTTAAGCGCATCTTCAATAAGCGGATAGCTGTTTACAAAAAGAGAAAAAGCAAACCATACGCCGAGTACATCGGTAACCGTTTCAACAATAGAGCTCATTGCAAAGGCAAA
>CANQLQ010000271.1 GCA_947624755.1 uncultured Clostridia bacterium
CGCCGCCGGAGAAGGCGGAGCTTTCAATAAGCACGGGAACATCATCGCCCTCGGGTTCATAAAGCTCCATTTGAGCGGTAAAGTCTTTTTCAATCGTAAATTTTATATCTTCGCTGTCTCTTTCGGGGATATACCCTTCAAAATAAATTGTGCTTTGTGTCGCTCCGGCAAGCGAGAGAGCGTTAAGTCTTTCGATTTGAATATTATAATAATCAAAAAGAAACCTTATTTTTTCATATTGGTCGCCTAATTGAACAATTCGGTTTTTAAGCTCGTCAATTTGACTGCTCTTTTTTTCAATTAAATGTTCAAGGTCTTCAATTACTTTTTTCGGCGGTTTATTTGCAGGATTATCCGGAGCAGTAAAACCGATTTCTTTAAGAACAGCTTCAAGCGCCTGACCGTCTTTGTTGTAACAAAGTATTACAGCACAAGTTTGAATGTCGGAAGAATTGATTATTTCAACCTCAAAGCCTTCAAAGTCCGGTTTGGCAAGAGCTATCATTGATTTAATTGAATCTTTAGTCTGCAAATCTTTGAATGTACCGATAAAAACTGAGGTTGAAGCGGTCTGTTTAGTGCTAAGCGGTATATTAAGATTTTCCCACGGTCGATAATATTCAATTAAAGCTTTATATCTTAAAATATCATATTCATTTTCGGATATTCTTTCGCTGTAATTGCAGATTTTTAAACAATTGCTTTTTATCGTCCTTGCGTCGGAAATAATTTCTTTAAATTCCGAATACTTTATTTGTGTGTAATCGCTAAATGAAGCGATAAATGATTTTTTGAGATTGCAATAAAGCTCCAAAACCGAAATAGCTTCGGAAACCATTTTGCGTTCAAGCTCAAGCTTCGTTACTGCATTATCGGTATCGAATCTGTCAAGCTCTTCATTTTGAACTTTTTCTATATGAGCCTTGCCTGTAATTTGAAGAAACTCGGTTAGTTTTTTTCTGTCTTCAAGACAGGCGAGAAGTTCAAAACGCATAAGTTTGATCTTTGCCAATCGAAGCACCTCCTTTTCGTAATAAATCAAGTCAATAACTTACTTTAAGCATCTAATTAAATTAAGTGCTGCACGCCATGCGTGCCCGCCGGAGCTTCCTTAAAAAACTCAAATAATGTTATCAATTACAATGCGGATAGCTGACTGATACTCCTTTTCCGTATCGGAAATAACCTTTTTCTTTCTCATTGCGGCAAGCTTTTGAGCATTTTGCAAAATACCGTTAACCGTTTCGTCAGCCTCTTTAAGAATAGTCTCAGACTCCGTTTCAGCCTGACGTAAAGCGTCTTTCAAAATTTCATCAGCTTTTACCTTTGCTTCTTCAACTGCTGTTTTTGCATATTCCAAGGCTTTTTCTTCCTGTTTTCTTGCGTCGTTTTCGGCTTTTAATACGGTGTTAATTATCTGAACTGCCAATGTCATTCACCTCCGAGCTGCTGCCGGACGTACTTTCGTTTTCCGTCTCATTATTATAGCTTTGACGCAAGTTCAAAGAAATAACAAGCATAATGGCAGCAATTATTATTGCAATCAGAATTATGATTATTTTTTTTATTTCCGGCGAATATGATGACCATACGATTTTTTTATCATTTGCAACCTGCGAAATCGGCAAAACCGCTTTTCGTTTAGGAGCAGCCCTTCTCCCTCGCGAATAATCGACAGGCATAACATTAGGAATTTTTATTTCATCACGAAGAGAGGTCTGCGGTTTTTTTTCGGTTTTTTTTCCAATTGCCGAGACGGACTCCTCTTTTTTTTCTTTGACTTGTGCATGAACGGATTCCTGCGGTGCATTTTTCTCAAAAGCAGTATCTTCCTCTTTTAAAGATTGTGAATTTGAAAAAATATCTTCATACTGCGTTTTTTCAAACGGCTCGTTATTGAGAACATTTTTAAGGTCAGCAAGCATCTGACCCGGAGTCAAATACCTGTCCTGCGGTTTGAATGCACACGCTTTTGAAATTACCGCAAAAAGAGCATCGTTTGCATATTTAGGCTTTGGTAAAGGAAGAGCATTCACTCGGTTTTCAACAGAGCGGTTAAGACCGTAGAGTGTGACCTCCTGCGGATACATTTCCGCAAAAGGAAGTCTGCCCCGATTGACAAGCGTATAAAGGACAAGACCGAGTGAATATGTGTCGCTTGTGGCATTGATTTTACCGGTTTCTATAAGCTCGGGAGCCATATAATATTGAGTGCGTTTATACGCAATAGAAGATTTTGACGGTTCAAGAATAGAGAACGAGCCGAAGTCGCCAAGCTTACAAACGCCGTTTTCATCAAAAAGTATGTTTTCGGGTTTAAGGTTCGGATAAACATAACCGAAATCACGACAGCGTTTCAAGGACTTACAAATCGAAATTCCAAGCGCAACGGTTTCTTCAAGAGTAAAAGAAAATCTTGAAAGGACATCGGTAAGAGAGCGCATTTCTTCAAGGCGAATCATTAAAAGCTTACCCTTTGCATCGCTTGTGTCGCGCACTTCCCATTCTTCATAACGGACAAACCGTTTTCCGTTGTCTTTTTCCTGAATGACGGAAATATTGTCTGTAATGCTTTTTATAATTTTGTTATAATTTTCTTCGTTAGGGGTCAAGCCGGTTTTTTCATTTATTGAATTGAATCCTTTATCTTCATTTCTGTTGATGCCGATTCTAATAGTTTTAAGTATAGATTTTTCTTCTTCACCGTTTTCGTTTTTTCTGACTATGGAATATACACGTCCGTCCGTGCCGATACCCAGTCGCTTATCGGTATACCAATTTGAAAAAACAGGATCAAAAGGCTGTGACATTTTATCACTCCTTTATATCGTTAAGTAAGCACTGATTAATTCAGGGTGTCCTAATTGACGGCAGGCATCGCCTGCATGAATTACGCGGGATAGAAATTATATAAAATTATAATTTT
>CANQLQ010000272.1 GCA_947624755.1 uncultured Clostridia bacterium
GGTGCAAGATGCGCGTTCAGCCGGCTGGCGTGATTTATTCAGTGGTTCCTTAATACAAGCTACCCTGTTTGGCGGTAAATTATTCCGTCATTTTGAATATAAAGTATTTAAACTTTGTTGTTTCGCGGCTTAATAGTAAAAGCCTGTATAAACTACTTCGCGTAATTCCTGTGGGCGATGCCCACCGCGTAATTGCTGCACGCCATGCGTGCCCGCGTAATTCATGCAGGCGATGCCCGCCGTCAATTAGGACGCACTGAATAAGTCAGCGATTGCCTAAATATTAGAAAAATATTACAGTTTAATCCTTAATATTACCTAAATACGTAATTTACAGTATATTCAATAATGGATTTTGCCGTTTTGCTATTAGGGTTCGCACTACAAAAAGCAAGTGGAACTTGCCGCCTAAAAACCGGGTACCACTTGCGTTTTGTTATATAAGCTTTCTTCCCATAAGTACGCCCATTACCGAAGCCATCATAAGACCTCTCGTCCAGCCCGAAGAGTCTCCAAGGCAATGAAGTCCCTTTACGCTTGTGTTAAAATTTTTATCCATTTTAACACGGTTGGAATAAAATTTAAGCTCCGGCGAATAAAGAAGAGTTTCGTTTGAGGCAAAGCCTTCAACAACATGATCCATCATTTTTATAAAGTTAATGATATTAGTCATTGCTCTGTACGGCATCGCGGCGGTAATATCACCGGCAACGGCATCGGGTAAAGTCGGTTTTACATTTGACTGCGACAGCTCTTTTTCCCAGGTTCTTTTACCGTCAAGAATATCACCGAAACGCTGAACAAGAATATGTCCCGTACCGAGCATATTGGTAAGCTCACCGACTTTTTGGGCATATGCAATCGGCTGGTTAAACGGATAGCTGAAATTGTGAGAACACAAAATTGAAAGGTTTGTGTTGTTTGATTTAAGTTCTTTATATGAGTGGCCGTTAACGACTGCAAGGTCATTATCATAGTTTTCCTGACTTACAAATCCGCCCGGATTTTGGCAGAAGGTGCGAACCTTGTTTTTGAAGGGCTTCGGATATCCGATAAGCTTTGATTCATAAAGAACATCGTTGACCTTTTCCATAATTTCGTTGCGGACTTCAACACGAACACCGATATCAACCGTACCCGGCGAATGAGCAATACCGTATTCGGCACAGATTTTTTCAAGCCATTCGGCTCCTCTTCTGCCTGTTGCAACAACGGTATGATCGGCATATATTTCAGTTTCCTTGCCTGTTTTGCTGTCACAAAGAATAACACCCATGCATTCGCTGTCTTTTAAAATAAGGTCTTTACATTCCTGACCGAAAAGAATTTCGACGCCGTTATTGAGAAGGTATTGTTCAATTGCGTAATAGATTTTCTGCGCTTTTTCTGTTCCCATATGGCGAATGGGACAGTCAACAAGCTTAAGCCCGGCTTGAATAGCGCGAGTGCGTATTTTTTTAATTTCGTCACCGCAGTTTATGCCCTCAACGTGTTCATCTGCGCCAAACTCAAGATAAATACTGTCGGTATAGTCTATGGTCTCTTGAGTAAGCTCTTCGCCTATAAGCATAGGAAGATCGCCTCCGACCTCGTAGCAAAGCGAAAGCTTACCGTCGGAAAAAGCGCCTGCGCCGGAAAAGCCGGTCGTAATATGGCAATAAGGTTTGCACGACATACATTTTTTTGTTTTATCCTTTGGGCAATGTCTTTTTTCGACAGGCTGTCCTTTTTCGGCAAGAAGAATTTTTTTCTTTGAACCCTTTTTGAGCATTTCAAGGGCTGTAAAAATTCCGGCAGGTCCTGCACCTATTATAACTACATCTTTTTTCATTGGTTTATCCTCCAATATATGCGAATTTGCATAAAAACAGCATGACCGAAAGGACTGGATTATCGGTTCATGCAAATAAATTTTATCACAATAACTATTACAGGTCAATAAAAAAATTGCACTAAAAAAATTTATTTTATTATTAGGGAAGCTTGTGTTGACTCTTAACGAACCAAAAACTATAATAGTATAAAAAACAGTTTATAGGAGGTTTATAAAATGAAAATTATTACCATAAGCCGTGAATTCGGAAGCGGCGGCCGTGAGGTCGGAAAAAGGCTTGCCGATGCCTTGGGTTTTGAATATTATGACAGAGAAATCATAACTGCCGTTGCACAAAAAAGCAACTTCGATGAGGGCTATGTTGAAAGAATGCTTGAACTTGCCTCTCACAGAAATATACAAATTACCTTTGGAAGAACATTCTCTTTACCCGATGCGGCTACTCAAAACTATACCAAGCTTCTTGTTGCACAGCAGCAATTTATTAAAGAGGTCGCCGAAAAAGGCAACGACTTTGTAATTGTCGGAAGATCCGCAGATGTTATTCTTGACAAGTATAATCCGCTCAATATTTTTATTTATGCCGATATCGGCTCGAAGCTAAAACGCTGTAAAGAGCGCGCGCCCAAAGGCGAAAATCTCACGGACAGAGAACTTATACGCCAAATAAAACGAGTTGACCAAAGCAGAGCAGTTAATAGACAGCTTCTTGCCGACGGCGGCTGGGGAGAAAAGGAATGTTATCACCTTTGCGTCAATACAACAGACATTGAGATCAAAAAGCTTATTCCTTCTCTTGCGAGCTTTGCGGAAAACTGGTTTGAGGGAAGATAATATAATGTGGTTAAGCAGGTACACTGAATTAACCGGCACTTTCTTTTATTTTTATGCTTTTGTACCCGTAAACTTAAAGAATCGCTGATTAAATCGAACGTGCAGATTGTGCCGCCAAATTTTTCGTCAGATTGTCAAAAGCGACGCAGGAATACTGACGTATTTCAAGGAGCTGTTGGCAAAAATGACGGAAAATATCGGTGCAAGATGCGCGTTCAGCCGGCAGGCGTGATTTATTCAGTGGTTCCTTAA
>CANQLQ010000273.1 GCA_947624755.1 uncultured Clostridia bacterium
CCCCTGTCAGGGGAAATGTCTGCGAAGCAGACAAAAGGGTCAGGGGCCTATGGGCGGAGCCCCCATCGCAGCCGGCAGGCTGCGGAATTTTTGTCTAAGGAAGCTATGATTAAATCACGATTAAGGCTTAATACTCATATTGATTGCAAAGATTTCCGTAATACTTTGGGGCTGTCGCTCTTCGTTTTACCGATTTGCGACAGCCCCATTAGTATACTTGATTTGAAAAAAATTTCAAAATAGCTTGACATAAATGCTATAAAGCAGTATACTTTAACACACTAACATGGTGACGTGATATCAAACGAAACGGAGAATGTATATGGATAAACTGCATTGCAAGGCCGTCGACAAGCTTTTTAAAGCTGTTTTGAGCCTTGAAACGATAGATGAGTGCTATGCTTTTTTTGAAGATGCCTGCACTGTCAAAGAAATTCTTGATATATCCCAGCGTCTTGAAGTTGCTTCTCTTTTGAAAAAAGGTATGAATTATGCCGCAATCAGTCAGAAAACAGGGGCAAGCACGGCAACTATAAGCCGTGTAAATAAAAGTGTTTCTTACGGTACGGACGGATATAAAACAGTTCTTGAAAGAATAGAATCGGAGGACTAAATGAATAACGACTTTTACGCAGTACTCAAAAGCGAAGAAAAAGCAGTTTTTGAGCTTCGCTCGCTTTACAGTAAATTCGGCTATCTGCCATATAAAATGAGCAAATTTGAAGAATATGATCTTTATGTCAGAAACAAGGATTTCCTCATTTCCGACAGCGTTATCACTTTCAATGACACAAACGGAAAGCTTCTTGCACTCAAGCCCGACGTTACGCTTTCAATTGTAAAAAACTCGCTTGATGAACCGGGCTGCAAACAAAAGCTTTTCTATAACGAAAACGTCTATCGAATTTCCGGAAGTACCCATGCGTATAAGGAGATCATGCAGGCAGGTATTGAATGTATCGGTGATGTTGATGTTTATGATATTTGCGAAGTTCTCACCCTTTCGCTTGAAAGCCTTGAAAAAATAGGCGGCGAATTTGTGCTTGATGTTTCGCATATGGGTGTGGTTTCCGCAATACTTGACGAAGCAAGCGGCAACGATGAGTTTAAAAGAAAAATCATGCATTGTATCGGGGAAAAGAACCGGCACGAAATTGCGGATATATGCCGTGAATATGATGTAAGTGAAGAAAAGGCAAAGCTTATCTATGATTTTATCGGAATTTACGGTAAACCCGGACTTGTGCTTGAAAAGCTCTCGGCTCTTGTGCTTTCGGAAAAGGTCAAAAGCGCAATAAGTGAGCTTGCGCAGATTTGGGAGGTTATTTGCGAAAGCAGATTAGCAGAAAGAATAAATTTTGACTTTTCAATCGTCAATGATATGAACTATTATAACGGTATAGTATTTACCGGTTTCCTTGAGGATATTCCCGAAAGCGTGCTTTCCGGCGGTCAGTATGACAAGCTGATGAAAAAAATGGGTAAGAAGTCAAAGGCTATCGGTTTTGCTGTTTATCTTGACCTTCTTGAACAATTTAAAAAGGGCGGCAGCGAATTTGATGTTGATGTGCTTTTGATTTATGACGAAAAGACGAACACAAAATCCCTTTGCGATAAAGTGAAAAAGCTTAATGAAGAAGGAAAAAGCGTTTCGGCTCAAAAAGCCGTTCCGTCAAAGCTTCGCTTCAAAGAGAAAATTGACCTTACTTCGGGGGTGGCAAATGATGATTAATGTTGCTTTGCCGAAGGGCAGACTTGGCGAAAAGGTTTATGCAATGTTTGAAAAGGCAGGCTATGAATGCCCGTCAATAAAAGAAAATAACCGTAAGCTTATATTTGAAAACGAAGAGGCCGGAGTCAGATATTTTTGGGTAAAGCCTTCCGATGTTGCAATTTATGTTGAACGCGGTGCGGCCGATATCGGAGTTGCGGGTAAAGATATTCTTCTTGAATATGAACCCGACATTTATGAAATTCTTGATATGGATATGGGTAAGTGCACGATGTGCGTTGCCGGCAAAAAAAATTTCCACGATAATACAGACCGAACTCTCAAAGTCGCAACCAAATTCGTAAATATTGCAAAAAAATATTACGCTTCAATAAGCCGTGACATTGACATTATAAAGCTCAACGGCTCAATCGAAATTGCGCCGATTCTCGGACTTTCCGATGTTATTGTCGATATCGTTGAAACGGGAACAACGCTCAAAGAAAACGACCTTGCCGTTATTGAAAAAATTGTGCCGATAAGCGCAAGACTTATTTCAAACAAGGTAAGCTTTAAATTTAAAACGGCAGAAATTGAAAAAATTGCCGAAGCGCTCAAAGAACAGGTGGAAAACAGATGATTAAAATATATGACTACGATAAGGTAGATAAAAGCAAACTTTTTATCCGCGACAGCATACCGTCAAATGTTGAGGGCATTGTTAGCGAAATTATTGCAAATGTTATCAAAAACGGTGACAAAGCGCTCAAAGAGTACAGCAGGAAATTTGATAAGGCTGAGCTTGAATCGCTTGAGGTTACCGCAGAAGAAATTGACGAGGCATTTTCGCTTGTTGAAGATGAATTTATTGAAGTGCTGAAGCTTGCCGCGGGAAATATAAGGGAATTTCATGAAAAGCAGGTCAGGACAAGCTTTATCATAAACAATAAAAAAGGCGTTGTGATGGGGCAAAAAATTATACCTATAGAAAAGGTCGGGATTTATGTTCCCGGCGGTACAGCGGCCTATCCGTCAACCGTGCTTATGGACAGTATTCCTGCCAAAATTGCCGGCTGTAGTGAAATTGTTATGGTGACTCCGCCGAATGCAGACGGTAAAATCAATCCCGCAATTCTTGCCGCCGCAAAAATTGCAGGCGTTGACCGAATTTTCAAAGTCGGCGGCGCACAGGCTGTCG
>CANQLQ010000274.1 GCA_947624755.1 uncultured Clostridia bacterium
ACTTCAAGAGAGTTAATGCCGATGCCATGATAAGACGTATGGATTATATCGCCAAGGCCGAGGGCTTTGGTCTTGAAGCCGAAGCCGCGACACTAATTTCAAGACTTTCCGACGGCGGTATGCGTGACGCACTTTCTACTCTTGACCAATGCGTTGGAAAGGGTGATCCCATTACGGCTGAAATTGTAGCCGAAGTTGCCGGAATTACCGGAAAAGATCACTTATTTGAACTTGCCGATTCGATTAGTGAAGAAAATACCGCAAAGTGTATTTCTATCATCAATACCCTTCATAATAACTCTTTTGATATGGAAAGGCTTTGCGGAGATCTAATTAATCATTTTAGAAATCTTATGATAGTAAAAACAGTAAAAGAGGCTGAAAACGTACTCGTTTGTACTGCTTCGGAAATTGAAAATTACAAAGCTCAAAGCATGAAATTTACTCTTGAAGCTGTTCTTTATTCAATAGATCTTCTTCAAAACTGCCTTGCCAATATAAAGCGCGGAGTAAACAGAAGAATTGAAATGGAAATGACGATTATTAAGCTTTCGTCAAAGTCGGCTTCGGTTGATTCGGCTTCAATCCTTAAAAGGCTTGCCGCTCTTGAGCGAATGGTAAAAAACGGTGCCGTTATGGGAAATGAGCCTTCTTCTGCTGCGGCTGATGTAACCGAAGAAGAACAGATGACCAAGGATAAACAGCCTTCTTCTCAAACCGAAAATTACGGTGTAAATGAAAGTGAAAATCCGTCTAATCAACCCCGGCCGAAGCAAAAACCGGAAGCTTCCGCCGAACCGCTTCTTCAATGGCCGCAGATCCTTTCCGAGCTTTCAACCATTAACAAACCCTTGTGGGGTATTCTAAACGGTTCAAGTGCATATATAGAAAATGACTTTGTTCTGATAAAATGCGATAACCCGACGTTTCCAACCTTTATACGAACGGGTAAAAATCCACAAGACCTTAAAGAAGCTATTTTCCGTGTTATTTCAAAGCATTGCCGCTTAAAAATTTATAAAGGAGCGGAAACAAAAGCAAATGAAAAAAAACAAAGCGATCCTCTTGAAGATTTTTTGGTTAAAGCGAAAAATTTAGGCATTAATGTTTCAGAAGAATAAACATAAAAAGGAGTAATTATTTATGAAAGCAAGAGTTTCAGGTATGCCGAACGGCGGTAACAGCCAGGCAAATATGATGAAAAAAATTCAGGAAATGCAAGCGCAGCTTGAACAGAAGCAGGCGGAAATTGAAGCAACAGAATTTTCAGCTTCCGCAGGCGGCGGAGCGGTTGAAGTTACTGTTACGGGCGCACACGAAATCAAAGCAATTGACCTCAAGCCGGAAGTAGTTGACCCTGACGATGTTGAAATGCTTTCGGATCTTATCATTGCCGCCGCAAACGAAGCAATGAAAAAGGCCGATGATGCAATGGAACAGGCAATGGGCGCTCTTAAAGGCGGCCTCGGACTTCCGTTCTGATGGCAGGATATAACGTAGCCTCGCTTGCAAGGCTTATAGAACAATTTGAAAAAATGCCGGGAATCGGTCATAAAAGCGCCCAAAGACTTGCTTTTTATGTGCTTAATATGAAGCAAAGTGAAGCAGAAGCCTTTTCAAAAGCCATTCTCGATGCACATTCAAAAATAAAAAAATGTTCTGTATGCTGCAATCTTGCGGAAGATGACCTTTGTCCGATTTGCAAAAACAAAGGCAGAGACGACAGTGTAGTATGTGTTGTTGAAGACCCGAGAGATGTTCTCGCCTTTGAAAGAACGCATGAATTTTCGGGAACATATCATGTTCTTCACGGCGTAATTTCTCCGATGAACGGGATAGGACCCGAAGATATTACAATAAAAGAGCTTCTGCAAAGAATAGGCGACGGAAAAATCAAGGAAGTTATTATGGCAACCAACCCGACTGTTGAAGGAGAAGCGACGGCAATGTATATTTCAAGGCTTCTCAAGCCTATGGGGATAACTGTCAGCCGTCTTGCATACGGAGTTCCCGTTGGAGCGGAGCTTGAGTATGCGGATGAGGTTACGCTTGCACGTGCGCTTGCTTTGATTTTTTCTCTATTCCAATTAAAGGGGTGATATAAGTGGCGGCAGGTAAAAGCGAAATTCAAAAGACCGCGCAAAATAAAAAGGCATATCACGATTATTTTGTTCTTGAAACCTATGAGGCGGGCATAGAGCTTTTTGGCACAGAGGTTAAGTCTGTAAGAGCCGGAAAAATAAACCTTAAGGATTCATGGTGCAGTATTGACGCAGGGGAAATTTTTGTAAACGGTATGCATATAAGTCCCTATGAACAGGGAAATATTTTCAACCGGGATCCGATGAGAGTAAGAAAGCTTTTAATGCATAAAAGGGAAATCAACCGTCTTTTCTCAACAACAAAACAGCAAGGGCTGACACTTATACCGCTTAGCGTATATTTTGTAAAGGGTCGTGCCAAACTTGAAATAGGGCTTTGCAAGGGCAAAAAGAACTATGACAAACGTGATGATATGGCAAAGCGTGACGCGAAAAGGGATATTGAACGCTCGTTTCGCGGCAAGGAATAATTTTTCTTTAAGAAAAGCGGCTTTAATTAACCGGAGTTTTCCTTGGAAAATTTTTTGCTTTGACAAATTTGCAAAGTTTTGATATTATACACAATGACGTTGATTTATTTGTAGTTGACTTCATTTCAATATCCGGGGACGAAAGGATTTCGACGGGGATTTTGAAGTATAATAAGCGGGTAGTGATGTGGGCTCACTTTAAACTCCACACCTTAAAATAAACGACAATAATACTGTCCTTAAAGCTGCTTAAAGCAGCCGTCTGAGTGAAGAGTACTG
>CANQLQ010000275.1 GCA_947624755.1 uncultured Clostridia bacterium
GCCCGCAGGGGACACAAGCTTCTTAAAGACAAGCGTGACGAACTGATGAGGCAGTTTCTTATACTTGTACGTCAGAACAGGGAGCTTCGTGTGAAAGTTGAAGCGGCTGTCAAAGACGCCAACTCTCATATGGCTGTCGCAAGGAGCGTAATGGACGACAAAAGCCTTGAGGTTGCGCTGATGTTGCCTGCTCAAAGAATGAGCATAGACATATCCGAGCAAAATGTTATGAGCGTTATTGTTCCTAAGTTCAAGACCGAGCTAAAAACCGCAAAAGACGGTGAAATTTATTCCTACGGTTTTGCTTTTACGTCAAGCGAGCTTGATTCGGCGGTAAAATCGCTATTTGAAGTTATGCCCGACATGATAAAGCTTGCTGAAATTGAAAAGCAATGCAGTTTAATGGCCGGCGAAATAGAAAAGACCCGCCGCAGGGTCAATGCGCTTGAGCACGTTATGATCCCCGATTATGAAGATACTATCAAATATATAACAATGAAGCTTGAGGAAAACGATCGTTCTACAACAACAAGACTTATGAAAGTCAAGGATATGATGCTAAGCGAGGCACACGGATATTCACTATGACAGAAGACGAAAGTTTAATTTCTCATGCGCGCGACCTAAAAGCCTCCTGCTCGGACAATTCGATGATAACCAACACATTCTTTCTTGATTTGCGGCAAATTTCCCTTCTAAAGCCGCTTGAACGGGAAGAAAAGCAATACGTTGATTCGTTCTTTTACGGCGGTTATCCCGATGCGGAGCGTGTCTGTGCGGTTTTTGTTCCGAAATTTTTTGAATGTGACAATATTTATAAATTCTTTTCAAATAACAGCGACATTAATCCCGTTTCACTCATACGCATTGAAAAAGACAGGTTTTCTTCATTGACTCACCGAGACTACTTAGGTTCGCTTATGGGGCTTGGAATAAAAAGGGAAATGCTCGGTGATTTGCTTGTTGATGAAAACGGCTGCTTCGTTGTATGTATAAACAGCGTTGCAAAATTCATCATCGAGAACCTCAATTCAGTCGGCAGGGGAACAGTCAATGTTTCAATAGCTTCATTCGACAAAATTATCGAAAGAAAAGAAAATTTCAAGACAGTTTCCGCTTTTGTAGCTTCGCCAAGGCTTGATAATATTGTTTCTGCCGCTTTTTCGCTTTCGAGAACAAAAAGCGCCGAGTTCATAGAAAAAGGGGCGGTTTTCACCAACTCTTGTGAAAATCTGAAACCCGACTATAAAGTAGGGGCAGGAGACAAAATTGTTCTTCGCGGAAAAGGCAAGGCTGTTATAGCTTCTTTTGACGGTGAAAGCAAAAGGGGCAGACTGCATATTACAATAAGACGTTATATTTAGGAAATCACCGATTAATATAGGCTGACCCTGAATTAATCAGTGCTTTCTTAACCTGAGTTTAGCGTGTTCACACTAACCGGTGCAGTAGTGTGAGTGCGCTCTTATTTTTTCTAAACCGCTTTATGCGGTCTTTTTTTTGTAGCAAAAACCAACCGAGAATCATAAAATACAAAAGAAAAACATATTATATAAGACTGAAAGGTGATCAAATGAACGATTTTGACCTGCTTATTGAAAAATACAGCCGAGAGCTTATTGACGCAAAGCGAAAGTCTATTCTTTCGGAAATTGAAGACCTTCCGCAAACCGAAGATGTAAAGGAAAAAATATCGGAAATTTTTGAGGATAATTCAAATGACGATGAAGAAGAATTTGCCGAAGAGGAAGTTTATACTGCTGTGCCGGACTTTAATGAGACGAATGAAGATGTAAATCCCATTATATCCGAAACTGAACAGTTAAGTGAAACCGAGACAGTAAGCGATAATCTTCCGCCGTTTATTAACAGCGGTGAAACCGAAGCCGCAATTTCCGCAGACTTGTCAAATGCCGAAAACGCACCTAACACAGGATTCGGTACGCTTAAAATACAGGTTTATGCCGCAGACCAGGCCTATCCGATTTCGGTTGCTAATGTAGAAGTTACAAAAAGCAAGGACGATAACGTGCTGTTTCAAGGATATACCGATTTAAGCGGCGTTGTTGATGATATTCGTCTGCCTGCTCCTTCCAGAGAATTGTCCGAAACGCCGACAGAAACGAAGCCTTATTCTCAATATGACCTGAATGTTTCGCACCCGAAATTCATTTCGAGAAAATATACTAATATTCCCATTTTTGAAGGTATGAAATCAGTTCAGACTGTTCAGCTTGTGCCAAACGATGCAGGCTCAAATGAGCAGACAGTTACCGATATAAAGCCGAATAATTTCCTTCTTGAAAGGCAGGGAAAAGCTAATGGCTGACGTAACCGTTCCCGAAAATATAACGGTCCATCTCGGTACACCAAGTTCAAACGCTGAAAACATAACCTTGCCTTTTGTGGATTATATCAAAAATGTTGCCTCAAGCGAAATATATCCCACTTGGCCGGAAAATGCGATAAGAGCCAATATACTCGCTCAGATATCAATAGCCCTTAACCGCATATATAATGAATATTACCGCTCGCAGGGCTATGATTTTGATATAACAAATTCTACTCAATTTGATCAGTCTTTCCAGCCGGGAAGAACTATTTATGAAAATATATCAAGAATCGTTGATGAAATTTTCAATAACTATGTTGTTGTTCAAGGTACGGTACAGCCATATTTTACCGAGTATTGCGATGGAATCAATGTAAACTGCAACGGACTCAAGCAATGGGGAACAGTCGCTCTTGCAAACCAGGGACTTACGCCATATGAAATTTTACAGTATTATTATGGCGATAACATAAATATTGAACAGGCCGATACAGGTCCTAATGTGCCT
>CANQLQ010000276.1 GCA_947624755.1 uncultured Clostridia bacterium
TTTCAAGCGTTTTGGAGGATTTTATTAAAGCCCTGTGAGGGGCAATAACCACTTATGAAATCGTGGTTTTCAAATTCACGTTTGTCAATGCCGATATAATATTACATACAAAACGGAAGAGTTGGAATGATACCATGGAAGCAACCAAAATTTTGTCAATATTACAGAAAAACTATGATCGTAATATAACATGCATTGATTTTTTGCGCGATGGCGGCGGAACTACTTATGTTGTAAACGGCGTAGCACAAAAATACTTGCTGAAGGTCGCCGGCAAAGCGTTTATAGATACATTTCGGCAATCAGTGGATATCATGTGTTACCTCTCCAACTGTGAATTTCCTGTTCCCGCTATTATTAAAACAAAATCCGGGTTGCCAATATTGGAAATCTCAGAACAAGGGCAGGAGTATCTATTTGTTCTATATGAGTATATCGAAGGGGAAGAACCTAATCTCTGCGTATGCTGTGAAAAAGTTGGAGATTTAGTTGGGCAGCTTCACAAATTGCTTCTTGCCTATACAGGAGAGTTGGTAGAGCGGGATTTTCGATTTTTCATTGAACGCTATATAAACATACTACGCAAAAAGAACTATCCGCAAGCAGATGCTTATGCTAATCTTGGAGCAAAACTTTGGGAGCGTGTCAAAGACTGTCCCATAGGTGTCTGTCATGGTGATCTTCACCGTGGAAATCTGCTGGAAACAGCAGAGGGCAAAATTTATTTGCTCGATTTTGATTCAATCTGCCGTGCGCCCCGTATGTTTGATGTAATTGCCATGTGCGATATGACAGACTATTTTAATTTGCAGAACGATGACATCAAAACGACAAAAGCGGTCTACGGAAGTTTCTTAACCGGTTATACTCGGCATATTGATTTGAAAGAAACGGAATTAGCGTCTTTTAACGATTGGGTGGCTATCCGTCATTTTCAATTACAGGCTACAATTGTTGAAATATTTGGCATAGACTGTATTGACAATCATTTTATTGACCGACAGTTAAAGTGGCTTGAAAATTGGACTAAGTATCATGATCAGAACTTAAAGAGGAAATGTACTGATTACAAACTATAGGGTTGTGCGAGGGGCGTATTTTGCTCGCTCGCAAACGCCGAGGGCTATTACTGCCCAAAAAGCTATTAAATATTTGGACAATAGCTTTCCCTTCTTTCGGCTCATAAGGGCAAAACAAGGGAAATTAGAATGAAAAGGAAGAAAAATAATGATAAAAACAATTGAGATTCACGGAGCAAATGCACATAAGACCTTTTCCAAAAGGCGTGTAGGGTGCAGAGGCATCGTGATAAAAGATTCACTTATGCTCATCTCACACGAGGTAAATACAGATTATTATCTGATTCCGGGCGGTGGTTTAGAAGACGGTGAAACAACCGAAGAATGCTGTGTTCGTGAAATTCGTGAAGAAACAGGGTATATTGTGAAGCCTGTTTCTCATTTTCTCACAATGAACGAATACTATGAAGAGTACCAATACGTAAGTTACTATTTCCTATGTGAAATTATTGGAAGATCAGAGCAGAATTTGACCGTTGACGAGATCAAACGAGGGCTGATTCCTGAATGGATAGCGCCGGAAAAAATGCTTGAAACGTACTCAAAACATGAAGATTTTGCAGCAACCAACGAAGAAAAGCGTGGAGCATATTTGCGGGAGTATACGGCGCTCACAGAATATTTCAAGATGATGAAAAATTGAATCGACATTATGATTTTAAGTAGTATCGTCTATATTGTTGGGACGCGCTACGTATAAACCACAGGTTTGTGCGAGAAGTGTATTTCACGCTCTCAAACGCCGAGGGCTTATGGATTAATACTTGGCCGAAAATAATTTCCTTTCTTTCGGCTCATAAGGGAAAAACAAGGGAAAATATATAAGTTTTACGCATTTGACAAGTGAAATGTATTGATATTACAGGACTTTTAGAGGGAAACTACGATAAGTAGGGATTTGGAGAATTGGTAAATGAATAGAAAAGAAAAAGTCACTATAACTAATATGTGTATGATATACGATGATAATAAAGTTTTGGTACAAGATAAAATAGACGATGATTTTCATGGAATTACATTTCCGGGGGGACACGTTGAAAACGGAGAGTCACTTACCGACGCTGTGATACGCGAAGTGTTTGAAGAAACCGGTTTAGCGATTTCTGCTCCTAAACTATGCGGCATAAAAGACTGGGTAAATGATGACGGTTCAAGATATGTGGTTTTATTATACAAAACCAATAAATTTGAAGGGAATTTAAAATCATCCGACGAAGGAGAAGTTTATTGGCTTGAATTACAAGAAATGTCAAAAGCTAATTTGGCGGTTGGAATGGATAAAATGTTAGAAGTTTTTTTAAATGAAAACATAAGCGAAGACTTCATTTATAAAGAAAATGAAGTGTGGAAAACGAAACTCATGTAAGGCACAAAACAACAGCAAGCGATCTATTATACTTATCGTAAATATCACACATCAAAGGCTTCATTAACGCATCGAAGCAGGAAAATCGTTGGAATCAAAAGCCATAGTTTTTTTGATTTTAACCATGACCACCGGTTCAACCGGTGGTTTGCACTGCCCCTATAAGGGGCTATTATCGGCTTAACCCCTAAAAGGGGCACTGAATTATATCATCGCATTACATGCCCAACTACCCGTGAACGGGTCAGAAATTTTTAAGTGTTTGTTTTTGCTATTCTTTTAGGCTGCTGCTAACAATATTCGGCTTGCACAAAGCTCGCCTGTTTTATTGTAGCACTACTCGTTTATTTGCCCCCGGTAAAACTGGGGGT
>CANQLQ010000277.1 GCA_947624755.1 uncultured Clostridia bacterium
GGCGGGCATCGCCCGCAGGAGTTACGCGGGATAGAAATTATATAAAATTATAATTTTACTCCGCGAAAACACTTTGTTCCTAATTTGAAAGCATCTTTTTATATTCCAAAAATTAAGGAAATACTTTGTGTATTAACGAGAATTTTTGGGCAAAATTACGGAATAATTTACCGTCAAGAAGGGCGCTTGTATTAATCGGTGGTTCCCTAAGCCTTAAGCGTGATTTAATCAGAGGTTCCTTAAAAACGGAGTGATTTAAGTGATTAACAGAAGACAGACAAAGACCGTAAAGGTCGGAAGTATACTACTTGGTTCGGGCGGAGAGATCTCTGTACAGTCAATGCTCAACGTCCCTGCTCACGATATAGAAGGCAACGTAAGACAGGCGCTTGAGCTTGAAAAGGCAGGCTGTCAGATTATTCGAGCCGCTGTGCCTGATATGCAGGCGGTGGAAACGATTAAAGCTCTCAAAAAGAGTGTGTCCGCTCCTATTGTTGCCGACATTCATTTCGATTATAAGCTTGCCCTTGCCTGTGTTGACGCCGGGGCAGATAAGATAAGAATTAATCCGGGCAATATCGGCTCTGACGAAAATGTAAAAGCTGTTGCCGATAAATGCAAAGCGGCAGGCGTTCCTATAAGAATAGGTGTAAACTCCGGTTCGGTTGAAAAAGAAATTCTTGCAAAATACGGTGCGCCGACACCCGAAGCAATGGCGCAAAGCGCAATGTACCATGTAAGACTTCTTGAAAAATTTGATTTTGACGATATTGTAATTTCAATCAAATCATCTAATGTAAACAATATGATAGAAGCGTACGAAAAGGTCGCTTCAATGTGTTCTTATCCGCTTCATCTCGGTGTTACCGAATCGGGAACGGAAAGAATGGGACTTATTAAATCTTCAATCGGTATCGGTGCGCTTCTTTCGCGGGGTATAGGCGACACTATCCGGGTTTCTCTTACTGCTGACCCGGTCAAGGAGGTTTATGCCGGCTTTGATATTCTTAAAGCGGCAGGACTTAAAACCGACACACCGTCGCTTGTTTCATGTCCTACCTGCGGCAGGACGAAAATTGACCTTATTTCCCTTGCGAACGAGGTTGAAGAAAGACTTCGCGATGTACATAAACCTATCAAAGTTGCGGTAATGGGCTGCGTTGTAAACGGTCCCGGTGAAGCAAGAGAAGCCGATATAGGTATTGCCGGCGGTGACGGCTGCGGACTGATTTTCTCCCGTGGCGAGGTTCTCAGAAAAGTTCCCGAAGAAAAAATAATTGATGAATTAATGGCTGAAATCGAAAAACTTTAATAAACAAAGAAAGCGTCACAGGCGAAGCTGAAAGCAAAAACCTGTGATATGTGGCAAAAACGATGGAAAACAACTTTTTTTCACTTTTTGGTGAAATATGTGATAATGGAGAACTTGGTGAAATTTTTTCCCATTGCAGCGTAATAAATTTAAAAATACAAAAAGAAAAGCGGCTGATGGAATTTGACGTGTCAGCCGACTGTCTCGTTAAAGGAAGCGCTGTTGAAGAAGCGCAAAAACTTATCAAAAACAAGCTTAACCTTGAAAACGCGGTAATCAATATGCATATGCCGTCCGAATGCTTCAGCGAAGAATATTTCGGTACAATTGTTTCCGAGGCAAAACGCAGCATTGCCGCAAGCAACGGCTTTTTCAAAGACAGCACAGCTTCCTTTGACGGAAAAACACTAAAAATAAATCTTACTCGCGGCGGACTCGAGGTGCTTAAAACCTGCGGCTGCGATACTTTTATCGAAAAGCTTGTGCTTACACGGTTCAAAAGACAGATTGATGTTGTCTTTGAAGGCGAAGAGGTTACCGCCGAAGACGAAAGAGTTATCTCTATGATAAAGCAGGCAGAAGCGGATATTCCGAAAAGCGCCGCCAAAGATATACATAAAAAAGAGGACTTAACTGCTTCTGAAAGTAATTCTTCAAAACCCAAGAAGCATGATGTTGTTGAAGGCGTACCTATTTATTTTGAAACAGCAAAGCCGATTTACGGAAACAAAGTTTCAAAAACACTTACGCCGATTTGTAAAATTTCTCCCGAGGACGGAAGCTGTACGGTCTGGGGCGACGTTTTTGCGCTTGAAACAAGGGAAACGAAAGACGGCAGAAGCGTTATTATCACTTTCAATATCACTGACGGAACATATTCATATTCTTGCAAGATCTTTGAAAAGAAAATCAACTGCGAAGCTGTTCTGGATAAGCTTAAAAACGGCGTGACGGTTATTATTAAAGGCGATATAACTTTCGACAAATGGTCGGGTGAAAATATGATATTACCGAAAGGTCTTGCAACGGTTGAAAAAATTCCGCAGACCGATGATGCCGAAGAAAAGCGTGTTGAACTTCATCTTCACACCAAAATGTCAATGATGGACGGTATGACAGACCCTGCCGTTCTTGTTAAGCGTGCAATAGCCTGGGGACATAAAGCGATCGCCATTACCGACCACGGAGTGGTTCAGGCATATCCCGAAGCTGTTGCGGCGGCGGGAGGAAAAATAAAAATCATATATGGCATGGAAGCCTATTTTATAGATGACACAAAAAGGTGTTTTTATTTTGGTCAAATGGAGGGGATATAATGGTTAAAGAAATAAAAAGCACAAAGAAAAAAGAAACTGTAACAAAAAAAGCAAAATCTACAAAAAAGAATGCTAAGAAGGATACTAAAAAAGTAACTAAAAAAAGTCTTTTTAAAAGAATTAGTGATTGGGTAAAATC
>CANQLQ010000278.1 GCA_947624755.1 uncultured Clostridia bacterium
CCGCGTAACTCCTGCAGGCGATGCCCGCCGCGTAATTGCCGCACGCCATGCGTGCTTAGATTTAATCAGAGCTTCCTTAATTCATATGCACTTGTTTTCCTTCTAATGCAAACGGTGGGCATCGCCCACAGGAGTTACGCGGGGTAGTTTATGCGGGCTTTTACTCTTATGCCGCGAAACAACTTGCGTTGTTAACTGTAAAATTTTAGTCAGCAGACATCGCCCCCTGTGCGATTTGTAAAAAACTAAATTTGCGACAGCAACTTCTAATTTATTTACTTTTTTGGACGCCGAAAGAACCGGCATTTTCGATTGACATTATTATACATAAAAACAAAAAAATAGTCAACACCTTCAAAAAGGCTAAAGTTAGTACCTTATTTAAGGCATAAAAAATCACCGCAGCTTGCGGCTGCGGCGAAAGTCTAATTATTTTTTCTGAGGTCCGTTGTAACCTCTTTCTGCTTGGAATTTTGCTATTTTGTCTATAACGCCGAGTACGACTTCAAAGCCTGTTCCGACGGTTTCAACTTCAAAACGATCCGCCTTATCACGGAAGGTGTGATAATAATATGTAAGCATTGGGTTTTGAGCGGCGAAGGTAACGGATTTAATACCTGCTCTTGTCATCGGAGTGCTGTCGCTGCCGCCAACCGGATTGTGAATACAACCGCCTGACTTGCTTTCAATGCCGAGTTCTTTGAAAGTTTCCTTGAACATTCTTTCAAGATCAGCATCAAATCGTGTGAACTGCCAGTCGTCCTTGATAACAACTTCAAAATATTCCTTGTCAGCTATGGAGTCAATGTTGATGTTCCATGCATTTTCAAGTATTGGTTCACCCTTATGCTCAAGAGCGAAGAATTTTGAACCGCGAAGACCCGCTTCTTCACTGCCGCAGTTAAAGTCTATGATTCGGCAGTTTTTCGGCATCTTGTCCGGATTTTCTTTGTAGTATTTTGTAACGGCATAGCTGATTGCACAGCCTGTAGCATTATCCATTGCACCCCTTGAAGCAACGCGCGGATTGGGGTCGCCCCACATTACAACGAAAGCGCAGCCTATAGCGGTAATAACAGGAATAAAGTGGAGAGCAATAGTAAAGTTTTCAAAGGAAATACTGTGAATAAGCTCTACTGCCCATTGAGCGTGAAGAAGGTTTCCGGTGTAAATTACAGCCATTGCAATAGAAACTGCCGCAATAAAAAAGAAGCAAACAGCGCCGAAACCAACCTTGCCGTAAGTTGCAAGTATGCCGATGATAGGTTTGTTTCTGTATCTGTATGAATGTTCCGAATGTCTCCAGTTCCATGATGTGTCGGTGTGACCGGAAAGGATAATTGTGTAATCATATTTTCCGTCTTCGGGAAGAAGTTCACCATAGACATTTTGTGAAATTTCCTGCTTAAAGAACATATCGAACCACGTTCTGTAAAGGAAAGCGCTTAAAATAAGCCATGCGATAGTTGCAATAGCAATAGCAGCCATACCGAACCATACGCTTGAAATTCCCAGCGCAACATAGACGAGCGCACTGATTATGATACCGCTCCAGCCGGCATATGAAAGGCCGCCAATAGAGCCTCTCGGGGCAACGGCAAATTCTTCTTTTGTCGGCTTGATACCGATGTCTTTAAGCTTTTCGCCCATATATTCGGCATATTCTTTTTCTCCGTCAGAACCGGGAAGTCTTGACCCGATTTTTTCGGAAGCATATTTAACTATATCGAACGCTTCTTCAACATAGTTTCTGATTTCTTCTCTCATAAGAAACCCCCTCAAAATTAATAATATATTTTATGTTATCATCATTTCTAAAAAATGGCAATAGCTAAAAAGTAAAATTTTTGTGTAAATTGTCAATTTTATTAACATCATATTAAAATTAATTCGTTTACATTATGTAATGAATAATTTTTTTAAAAACGAACATATTTAATTCTCTAAGAAAAGAGATGCTCTTTAGGAGATATTTTTGACATAAGCCGTATTGTGATGTTTGCGTAAGGGAATTGCTGATTAATACAAGCAACCCTGCTTGACGGTAAAATTATTTCGTCATTTCGACTAAAAATTCTCGTTAATAAACAAAGCATAGCCTTAGCTTTTGATTTATAATAAGGCTCTGTTAAAAGCTCATTTTGTATTGACAGATTTTACTTACAGCAATATAATTTGAAAAGGAATCGGTGAATTGTTCGGCGATTTCCTTAGTTAATACTCTAAAAAGTGGTAGAAAAATGAAAAAAAACATAAAACAGGTTTCTTTTGAAGAGGCCGAGAAAATAATAACTGAACAAAAAAATGCGGTACTTCTTGACGTCAGGGAAGAAAGTGAATTTTGTGTAATGCACGCCGACGGCGCACAATGCTTTCCCGTTGATTCAATAGATAAAACCACAGCGAGTCTTGTTATCGAAAGCATAGAATCACCTGTTATAGTCTATTGCAAAACCGGTTCTCGCAGTAAACTCGCTGCGCAAAAGCTTTTTGAACTCGGCTACAAAAACATTTATGATATCGGAAGTATGGTCGGCTGGCCGTATGGAATGGCCTACGGGGCATATTGATTTTTATAATACAAATAGCTGTAACCTTGCAAAAAGATTACAGCTTCAGCGTGTAGAAAAAGTATGTGTCGTTTGGCAGTATGCACAAAAGGAGTAGGATTATGAGAAACCACGGCGAGGGGTGCGGGTCGCCGGGGGCGACCTTTGCGTCAACGACGCAAAAGCACCGACCGAGCCGACAGGCGGGAATC
>CANQLQ010000279.1 GCA_947624755.1 uncultured Clostridia bacterium
AAAGTGTTTTCGCGGAGTAAAATTATAATTTTATATAATTTCTATCCCGCGTAACTCCTGCGGGCGATGCCCGCCGCACGCCATGCGTGCGCACCCTGAATTAATCAGTGCTTCCCTATAAATTTTCCCTCATGCGAAGCAGTATAACTTTTTCGCGCCGTGAAACCTGAACCTGCGACATATTAAGCTCACTTGCTGTTTTTGCCTGGGTCATACCTTTGAAATAGCGAAGCTCAATAAGCTTTCGGTCATTTTCATCAAGCGCTTCAATAAGACCGTAAAGCGCCAATCTATCGGATAATTTTTCTTCGGGTGAGCTAACCGGAATGTCAAGCTGGTGAGCGTCGCTTTCGTCGTCACTCGCTGTCAGCGATATGGTAGGCATAGAAACTGTTACAAGCTCGGCAGCCTGCGATACATCTATACCCAGTTTTTCAGCAAGCTCACTTATTGTAGGTTCACGGTCAAGCTCATTTGCAAGCTCCTCTTTCACTTTCATCGCCGCTCTTGCCTTTTCTTTTAGTGTTCGTCCGATTTTAACCGGCCCTCCGTCACGAAAAATCCTTCTGATTTCGCCGAGAATAACAGGCACGGCATAGGTGGAAAAAGCAAAACCGCGGCTTTCATCAAAATTTTCCGCCGCCTTAATAAGACCGATGCAGCCGGCTTGAAACAAATCGTCATATTCCGCTCCGCGGCCTCTGAATTTATTGGCGCAGGCATGGACAAGTCCGTAATTTTCACCGATAAGCTTTTCTCTTTGTTCTGCACTTTTACTCAAGGATTTTCTCCTCTCATTTTGCTGATTTACCGCCGATTGCTTTAATAAGGGTTACGGTTGTGCCTTTTTGCAGCTTTGAAACAACCCTGACCTTGTCCATAAAGCTTTCCATAACTGAAAAGCCCAGTCCCGACCTTTCATCGCTTGAAGTGGTAAAAAGAGGGGTCATCGCCTGCTCTATATCTTCAATTCCGACTCCTTTGTCACGGATCTTTATTTTGACTGTGTTGTTTTCAGTAAGACTGACGGTTATGTATATTTTTCCCATCTGTTCGCGGTAACCGTGAACAATGCAGTTGGTTACCGCTTCGCTGACAGCAGTTTTTATATCTGTCAGCTCTTCTACAGTCGGATCAAGGCAGGAAATAAAAGAGCCAACCGCTACCCTTGAAAATCTTTCATTAATGCTTTTGCTGTCAAAAACAAGCCTCATTTCATTTACTGTCTTCATTTATATTACCTCTCTTTGTTTGATTTCTCCGAGCCTTTCAAGCCCTGCCAGCTTCATTACTTTATAAGCCGAAGCGGAAAGATTTTCCATAGATATTCTTCCGCCTATACTTTTCATTAGCTTATATCTTCCCATGACAAGACCGATTCCGGAGCTGTCCATAAATGTCACCTTGCCGAAGTCAAGCACGAGCTTTTGCGGCCGCTTGCTCAGTATTGCGTCATCTATGCTCATTCTTATTATGCTTGCGCTATGGTGATCAATTTCTCCTTCAAGATAAACCTTGATTTCATCTTGTCGAAATTCAATTTTTGCAGACATCTACTTTCCCCCAATAAAGATTCAAATACGAACGATAAGAACCGTTTTATTTTAGGCATAACCCAATTTAATCAAGTATTGACCCATAAAGTAATGATAATGGCTTGTACGAAATTTAATTGCCGAAAGATGTCAAAGAGAAAAAATTAATAAGGCAAATTGCGCCATCACTATACGTTTAGTTATATTTACATATCATCATACAAAGTTTTTTCAAGAATTTTTGCTCCACACAGTTCATAAAGAGCGCTTGCAAAAGTCATTTTGTCAAATTGAGGGTCATAAATATATTCTATTTCTTTGGGGAGAGTTATATTTTTTCCGCAAAGAACCGATGCATTAAGCATTTTTCGCCTTTCATTAGTAAAAAGCAGACCGTGATAAATAAGGGGGATATCATTGCTTTTGTCGGAAATGATCGCAGTTGAAGTGAGTATAATATTATCTGTTTTCGGCGTGATAATAACGGATATTCCGTATTTTATAAGCAGAGCATCTCTTAAGGCTTCATAATCTCTTATACATGAGGT
The DNA here is from genome assembly GCA_947624755.1 of uncultured Clostridia bacterium. GTDB lineage: Bacteria > Bacillota > Clostridia > Oscillospirales > Acutalibacteraceae > UBA6857. The sequence goes on from CANQLQ010000279.1 coordinate 2,084, forward strand.
CACTATTCGTATTGATGAACAAAACTTAACAAGACTTTCAATCATATCGGTAAGATAACCGTTTTCATCAAAAACAGTTATGCTCATTTTGATAGGATCAAGTCTGAGCTTTTCGAGAACCGAAACCGCGCTGTTGAAAAGCACCCTTACCGGAAAAACGACCGGCTCGTACTTTTTTATCTTAATACTATCCGGTATATTTTCCGATTCATTAATTATGGCTCTGTGACAGAATCTTCCGGCAGCATTTTCAATTTCTTTCCACGGAATTTCACCGCGGTGTCTGACGGCAGTTATTTTATAAAACGGCAAGATTTTACCCATTTCGACCTTCTGAACCGAAACATCGGCAGGATTAAAATAATCTGAAATTCTTGCTCGAAAAGATTTTTCGCCGTCTTTTATTTCAAGAAGAAAGAACATTTTTGTCACCTACATAATACTAATCATTCTAAGGAAGCACTGATTAATCCAAGCTGCCCTACTTGACGGTAAATTATTCCGTCATTTTGCCCAAAAATTTTCGTTAATACACAAAGTATTGCCTCAAATTTTTGGAATATAAAAATATGTTTTCAAATTAGGAACAAAGTGTTTTCGCGGTGTAAAATTATAATTTTATATAATTTCTATCCCGCGTAATTGCTGCA
>CANQLQ010000280.1 GCA_947624755.1 uncultured Clostridia bacterium
CCGCCGTGGACTATGCCTGCTAACTAAAACTTTTACAATTAATAACGCAAGTCGTTTCGCGGCGTAAGAGTAAAAGCCTGCATAATCTACTCCGCGTAATTCCTGCGGGCGATGCCCGCCGATGGCTGCTATACTATCTTTTTTGTGTCATATACAACACAGTCGTCAAATGATTTTTCGGGATAAAAGGCCTTCTTTGATTCTTTTTCATTTTTATGACCGTGTTTTTCAATAATTTCCCGAACATAATTAATTGTGCGTTCAATCTGCTGCGGCGTCTGCTTTGCGTTTTCTCCGTGAGCGCACCACGGCTCATATTCTTTTGAAAGCTCAAGGGTTTTTTCTGCTCCGACAAGCCACTTTTCAAGAGTAGTCGCACACATGACCTTCATAAGAAGAAAAGGACAGGTGTTGTCGCCGGTGAACATAAGCTTTTGGGTTTCGTCAGTGAAAACAACACTTCCCGGAGAGTGACCGGGTGTATGATGAGCTGTTACGGTTCTTCCGCCGAGTTCAAAAACCTTTCCGTCAGAAAAGGGAAGCCATTTGCAGTCATATATCCTGCCTTTTATATCCTTTTGCGTCACACCGGCTTTTCTCATATGATTGGATATCAGCTTCTTTCGCCAATGCTGAATGTTAATTGCACGAAACAATTTATTGCATTCGCTTTCGTGAACCCATATTTCACCGAACTGATACCCCGCTCCCGAATGGTCGCCGTGAGCGTGAGTTACGGCAACGGTTATCGGAAGATCCGTCAGGTCTTTTACGACCCCTTTTATGTCGCCCGAACCTATTGAGCAGTCAATAAGAAGGGCTTTTTCTTTTCCGAGAAGCAAGTAGCAGTAGTCTCGTCCGCATTCGTCAATTTGAAAGGTTGTGTCGTTGATTTTGTTTACTTTATATATACTTTTGTCCATAGTCTTTAACCTAAAAAATATTCTTTTGCATTGTCAAATGAAATACCGCCGATAATTTTTGAAAGAGCTTTTTCGTCATACGGATAAAGTCCTTCCTCTACCCAAGCGCCGATAAGACCGCAGAGAATCCTTCTGAAATACTCGTGTCTCGGATAGGAAAGGAAAGAACGTGAGTCGGTAACCATTCCGACAAATGCTCCAAGAACACCGAGATTTGCAAGAGCTTTCATCTGGGTTTTCATTCCGTCAATATTGTCGTTAAACCACCATGCAGAACCGAACTGAATTTTACTTTTTGCTTCGTCCGATTGGAAGTTTCCGAGCATCGTGCCGAGAACGTAGTTGTCCTTCGGATTGAGGGTGAAAAGAATTGTTTTAGGCAGAAGATTTTCTTTGTCAAGGGTGTCGAGCGCTCTTGAAAGACCGAAGGCAATGCGGTCATCATCAATTGAATCAAAGCCGGTGTCTGCACCGAGAGAAGCAAACATACGAGTGTTGTTGTTTCTCATTGAACCGAGATGAAGCTCCATTGCAAAGTTTCTTTTTGCGTATTCCTTTCCAAAAAAGATAAGGGTTTCAAACTGATATTTATCAATTTCCTCTTTTATAAGACTTTCACCGTTCATTGCTTTTTGGAATATGGCTTCAAGCTCGTCTGCGCTTGCCGGAGCATATACAACGGCGGTAAGAGACTGGTCGCTTGCAGCACAGCCCATTTTTTTGAAGAAATCCATTCTTCCTTTGAGGGCTTCGCACATAGCTTTATAAGATTCAATTTTTGTTTCGCTTACATCCGCAAGGGCTTTTACCCAACTTACAAACGTATCGTTTTCAATATGAAGGGCTTTGTCAGGTCTGAAGGCAGGAAGAACCTTAACTTCAAAACCGTCGTCAATAAGCTTTTGGTGCCATTCAAGACTGTCAACCGGGTCATCGGTTGTGCAAAGAGCGTATACATTTGAATTTTTTATAAGTTCTCTCGGTGTAAAGCCGCCCTGTGCAATTTTTGCTTTTGATTCGTCCCATATTTCTTTTGCAGTGTCTTTTGAAAGAACCTTTGTTATACCGAAATATCTTTGAAGCTCAAGGTGACTCCAATGGAAAAGCGGGTTGCCTATCGCATTGGTAAGAGTGTCTGCGAAAGCTTCAAATTTTTCAAAAGGTTCACCGTCACCGGTTACATATTTTTCGTTTACTCCGTTGCTTCTCATTGCGCGCCATTTATAGTGGTCGCCTGTAAGCCAAAGGTCATATATGTTTTCGGGGGCTTTGTTTTCATAAATTTCTTTTGCGCTCAGATGACAATGCCAGTCAAAAATCGGCTTTTCTTCGGCAAATGAATGAAAAAGCTTTTTTGAAGTCTCGTTGTTAAGAAGAAAATCCATATCCATAAACGGTTTCATATTATCACTCTTTCCGCACGAAACAATATAAATTTCAGTGCATTATTATATATTATATTTTTTCATTATATTTTATAATATCGCTCGTTTCTTGTCAACGATTTTAATAATATATAATCTTAAATTACGGTACAAATGTACTTTATATCTTTAATTAGCAAAAAAGCAGACTGAAAAATATCAGCCTGCTTTGGGAAGCTCTGATTAATTCAGGGTGCCCTGATTGGCGAGCGGGCATCGCCCGCAGGAGTTACGCGGGATAGGAATTATATAAAATTATAATTTTACACCGCGAAAACACTTTGTCCCTAATTTGAAAACATCTTTTTATATTACCAAAATTTGAGGCAATACTTTGTGTATTAACTAGGGAAGCTCTGATTAAATCTAATG
>CANQLQ010000281.1 GCA_947624755.1 uncultured Clostridia bacterium
AAAACGACAGTGCAATTGAATAATATAATCTATGTTTCATAATTATGCCACCTTTTTATGATTTTTAAATTTCATATGAATATCCATTATAGTCTTGTAATTTGTTTTCCGGTTCTTGCGCAGACTGATAATAGTTAGCAATAGCAGTATTTTTTATTCTTTCAAAGCTAAACATATCATATTTTTAATTTTTTATTTGTTCGTATATAAACGCTTTAAAACGGCTTTTTACTACATTTTTCCGATAAATTAATTTTAATGCATAGATTCTGTTTTGTCAATATAATAAGTAAAATTTTGGGAATTTTTCCAAAAAAATTAATTTTTTGTTTAAATTTGAAACGCATATAACAACAGAAAATCCGAAGAAAGGCCACTGCCCTCTTCGGATTTAATATTAACTGATAATTAAGCTGTTCACAGTTTACCGATACCATGAAAAGCCTGTAAAAATTACTTTCTCGGATAATGAACATGAAGCATTTCATGAGCTCTGTCGCGGATAACATTCTTGTAAAGATACTGAATCATCGGATTTTCTTCACTTCTCTTGATTCCGGTCATATTGTCGGCTTTATAAAGTCCGTTTGCACGGGTCTTTTTCTGAGCAGTCTGACCAACCGGCTGACCGGCTCCGCCGACGCAGCCGCCCTTACATGTCATTACTTCAACAAGATGGTAGAAACGTTCGCCGTTCATCATCTGTTTAATAAGTCTCTGGGCATCTTTAAGTCCGTGAACAACAGCTATTTTGATTTCGCTGCCTTCATAGCTGATTGTTGCTTCTTTTACATTTTCAAAGCCGCGGACGCCGCAAAGTTCAATTTCTCCGAGTGTTTCATATCTCTTTTCGTCGACACAGCAGCGTATAACAGCTTCGGCTACACCGCCTGTTGTACCGAAAATTACACCGGCGCCTGAACCAAGGCCAAGAGGCATACAAGGTGCAAAGTCCTCCATTTGATTAAAGTCAATTCCGGCCTCTTGAATCATCTGGATAAGTTCGGTTGTTGTAAGAACATAATTTGTATCGGGTTTTCCGTCGGTTTTAAATTCATCTCTTGCAGCTTCAGCCTTCTTTGCCGTACAAGGCATAACGGCTACGACAATTGTTTCTCTTTCGTCAGGTTCCGCCTCTTTGTAATATTCCTTGATTACAGGAGAGAACATTGACATGGGTGATTTACAGCTTGAAATATTATCAAGAAGTTCCGGCCGGCTGTTTTCAACGTATTTTACCCATGCGGGACAGCAGGAGGTAAACATCGGGAATTTGCCGCCGTTTTTGAGACGGTCAATAAATTCTGCCGATTCTTCAATTACTGTAAGGTCAGCGCCGAGAGTTGTGTCGACAACATGGTCAAAACCGATTCTCTTGAGAGCAGAAACAACCTTACCGATTGAGTTTTCACCGTTTTCAAGCCCGAAAGCTTCACCTACTGCAACACGGACTGCCGGAGCAATCTGGGCAATAACACGCTTTTTCGGGTCGAAAATTGCGTCCCATACGTCCGCAATATTTCTCTTTATACGAATTGCACCTGTCGGGCAGACAGCCGAGCACTGACCGCAGCCGACACATTTTGTTTCAGAAAGCTTTGCGCCGAAAGCAGGTTCAACTCGAAGGTTTGAACTTCTGTTAACAAAATCGAGAATGCTCATACCGGTTATCTCATCGCAGACACGAACGCAGTCGCCGCAAAGAATACACTTGTTGGGATTACGGACTATGGCATATGAAGAGTTGTCTTCCGGCTGGGGTTCGCGGGTATCTTTAAAGCGGACATTACGCACACCGAAACGATATGCAAGATCCTGAAGCAGGCAGGAACCGCTTTTTCCGCAGATTGTGCAGTTGCAGTCGTGAGCGGAAAGAAGAAGCTCAATTATCATTTTTCTGTGTTTGAGAAGTCTTGCTGTGTTGGTTTTGATTTCAAGTCCGTCATACGGAGTCATAGAGCAGGAAGCGTCAATACGTCCGCGGCTGTCTTCAACAACACACATACGGCAAGCTCCGTATGTAGAAAGTTCACTGTAATAACAAAGTGTAGGCATATAAATTCCGGCTTTTTGAATTACAGAGAGAACATTTTTTTCATCGGTAAATTCGACTTTTCTTCCGTCAATTATCATTGTTCCCATAAATTACACCTCCGAAACAGCGCCGAAATTACAATTTGAAATGCAGGCGCCGCACTTGATACATTTAGCCGTGTCAATGATATGCGGCTGTTTTACGCTGCCGGAAATTGCATTTACCGGACAATTACGCGCGCATTTTGTGCAGCCTTTGCACTTATCAGCATCAATAACAAACTTTTTAAACGCCTGACAAACACCTGCGGGACAGGTCTTGTCAACAACGTGAGCCATATATTCATCTTTGAAATATTTGAGCGTTGAAACAACAGGAGAAGCCGCTGATTTACCAAGGCCGCAAAGCGCTGTGTTGGTAACAGTTTCCGCAATCTCTGAAAGAAGTTCAACATCTTCCGGCGTTCCCTTGCCTGCAACGATTTTTTCAAGGATCTCAAGCATACGTTTTGTTCCCTCACGGCAAGGAACACATTTGCCGCAGCTTTCGTTTTGGGTAAAGTTCATGAAGAAACGTGAAACCTCAACCATACAGGTATCTTCGTCCATTACAACAAGTCCGCCTGAGCCTATCATGGCGCCAACTTTTTTCAGGC
>CANQLQ010000282.1 GCA_947624755.1 uncultured Clostridia bacterium
GTTCAGCCTGCGCCAAAGGTCACAGAAGTCCTGTTTTGACTGCGGCAGGTCTTGACAGCAGTCTTGTCAATTCTTCGGTTAGAATCAGTATGTCAAGATTTACAACAAAAGAGGAACTTGACTATTTGCTCGAAGGAATTAAAACGGCGCTTAAAACTATAAGAAGAAAAAAATAAAGATAAAGAAGTTTTAAGAAAGGAAATGTAACAGGCGCAAAGTATTTGTTTATTGCTTTACAAAAAGTGCCTGTGTCGTGCGGCGGCAATGAAAAAGGTTATTCTTGTTAAGAACGGCGAGCTTGCTTTAAAAGGACTTAACCGTTCAACATTTGAAGATATACTTGTAAAAAACATCAGAAGGAGACTTTCTTCACTTGGAAAGTTTGAATTTATCAAAGCTCAGTCAACGGTTATTATTGAACCGGAAAACGAAGAAATTGACTTCGACGAAGCCGCTGAAAGAGTAAGCAAGGTTTTTGGTATCGCGGCTTATTCTATTGCGGGAACAGCAGAAAAAGATATTGAAAAAATCAAAGAGGCTGCGGTTGAATTTCTTTATGACGACCTCAAAAGCGCAAAAACATTCAAGGTTTGCGCAAAAAGAAGCGACAAAAAATTCCCTTTTACTTCACCCGAGATCTGCCGCGAGGTCGGCGGATATATCCTTGGAAAAATTCCGTCGCTTAAAGTTGACGTTCACGAACCTGAAATTACCGTTACCGTTGAAGTCAGGGATAATAATGTTTTTGTTCACGGCAACCAGAGAAAAGGCGCGGGAGGAATGCCGGTTGGAACTTCGGGAAGAGCGGCGCTTCTTATTTCCGGCGGAATCGACAGCCCTGTTGCCGGTTATATGATGTCAAAAAGAGGACTTGTCCTTTCGGCAATTCATTTTGCCGCTCCGCCATATACAAGCAAAAGGGCGGAGATGAAGGTTAAAGAGCTTGCACAGATAGTTTCAAAATACAGCGGAAGAATCAATTTTATGGTTGTTCCTTTTACCGAAATTCAAGAAGCTATCAAAGATAACTGCCCCGAAGACCTCTTTACGATTATTATGCGAAGAATGATGATGAAAGTTGCTCTTCGCCTTGCCGAAAAAGACGGCTGCAAAGCTCTTATCACCGGCGAAAGCCTCGGTCAGGTCGCCTCTCAGACACTTGACGCGATTGCCTGCACAGATGCAGTAACAACTATTCCCGTTTTTCGTCCGCTTATCGGAATGGACAAGGAGGAAATAATTTCAACAGCAAGAAAAATCGGTACATTTGAAACGTCTCTTCTTCCCTATGAGGACTGTTGTACCGTTTTTACTCCGAAGCATCCGAGAACAAGACCGACAATTGCGCTGATTGAGGAAGCGGAAAATAAATTTGATTTTGAACCGTTGATTGAAAAGGCTGTAGACGGAACAAAATATCAACCGGTAGACTGATTTACCGAAGAATTTTTGATTAATTCAAAAGCTTTTAAACGAATTGATTAGAAGTTCTGTAATATAATTATGAAAGCGTGTTAAACCATGACAACTGAACTGATATCTGTAGGAACTGAAATCTTGCTCGGTGATATTGTAAACACCGATGCCCAATATCTTTCTATGCGCCTTGCCGCGCTCGGAATTGATGTAATGTTTCAACATACTGTCGGTGACAATGTGGAAAGACTAAAAAGCGCTTTGTCCGACGCACTTTCAAAAAGCGATATGGTTATAACAACCGGAGGACTCGGACCTACACCCGATGACCTCACAAAAGAAGTCTGTGCGGAATTTTTCTCTTTGCCGCTTGAGCTTCACCAAAAAAGTCTTGATATGATGAAGGACTATTTCAAAAACAAGAATGTTGAAATGCCGAAGTCAAACGAAAAACAGGCGCTTATGCCAAAAGGCGCAATTGTTCTTGAAAACAATTGCGGTACTGCACCGGGCTGTATAATGGAAAAGGACGGAAAGGTTATAATCGTTCTTCCCGGCCCTCCGAGAGAAATGAAGCCGATGTTTGAAGAAGGCGTTGTGCCTTATTTAAGTAAATTTACAGATAGCGTTATAAAATCTCATAGTATAAGGACTTTCGGTATCGGAGAAAGCTCAATGTCCGAAAAAGTAAGCGATCTTTTTGATATGAGCAATCCAACCGTTGCGCCTTATGCAAAAAGCGGTGAAGCTCTTCTTCGAGTAACCGCAAAAGCAAAAAACGAAGAAGAAGCCGAAAAAATGCTTGAGCCGGTTATAAAAGAAATTGAAAGCCGCCTCGGCGACAATATTTACGGTATTGATTATTCATCAATTGAAGAAGCTACAGTAGCCCTTCTTAAAGAAAAAAATATCAAAGCAGCCTGCGCCGAATCGTGTACGGCGGGACTTGTTGCAAAAAGAATTACCGACATTTCCGGCGCATCGCAGATTTTTGAATACGGTATTGTTTCATATTCAGATGAGATTAAAAACAAAGTTCTCGGCGTAAAAAAAGAACACCTTGAAAAATACGGCGCCGTAAGCGCTGTTGTTGCGGCTGAAATGGCGTTTGGTGCAATATGTGTTTCGGGGGCGGATATTGCAGTTTCCGTAACGGGAATAGCAGGACCTGAAAGCGACGCAAGCGGAAAAGAAGCCGGACTTATATATATTGCCGTAACCGACGGAAAGCTTGTGAAGGTTCATGAGCTTAAAACAGG
>CANQLQ010000283.1 GCA_947624755.1 uncultured Clostridia bacterium
CCGCCTTTTGAAAAAGGCGGGCGAAAACTTTTATCGCAAAACAGTTTATCGACAGTCTGAGATGCCGACACAACGTCGGCATTTTGTTAAATTGAGATTAAGGATATCAAACTCTTATGAAGATTTTCACAAAAGCTGTACCAATATTTTTAAGTATAATTCTTGTTTGTATAAGTTGCTTTTTGGGTATAAAAATTTTGCGGGACAACAAAGATACAACTTTGAATTTTACAGACACATATGAAATTACTTCTGTTATACATACAAGTGAACTTCCTCTCGAAAGCACGGTTACGGCCGCTCAAAAAGAAAGTAAGACAACCGAAGCCGTAACTTTTTCAAGTGTATATTTTTCGACTGAAACTTCATCGCAAACCGAATATTTCACCGAACAAGTAAGTTCTGATATAATCGAATCGTCCGAGTCACAAAGCAAAATAATTTCCTCTGAAGCTGTAAACGAGTCTTCGGACTATAAATCAGGCGTTGTTTATATTACGGCAACAGGATCGAAATTTCATACCGAAGATTGCCAATATTTAAGCAAATCTTCATTTAAAATCAATCGTGCAAAGGCAATAAACGAGGGTTACACTCCCTGCTCAAGATGTAAGCCATAATATGATAAAAACCAAAAAAGAAGCTGCCATATTCCAAGTTGCAGCTTCTTTCTTTTTTATGCAGCCATATCGTTTCTGTTGCTTCCGCTGTCTGAACGGACGCCTGATTTGTCCTGAAACAGCAATGAAATGCACCAGATACCTGCAAGAGCAATAATTGTATAGATAATTCTGCTGATTATTGCGCCCTGACCACCGAAAATCCACGCAACAAGGTCAAATTGAAAAAGACCGATAAGACCCCAGTTGATAGCTCCGATGATTGTAAGCGTCAAAGAAATTTTATCAAGCATATAATTCAACTCCTTTTGCTTTTATTATGAAACAAAAGGAGTTTATTATTCATTCAATTTTTAAAAATTGCAAGCCATAATATTACTGCCTAAAATTTTTAAAACAGTTTTAAAATTATTTTTTTTGTAAAAATTTTCCGCAGGTTTGTTGGAATCCGCGCAGGAAAGCACAAGTGAATGAACACAGGAGTCAACAAGCTCATTTTTAAGCGCATCCATAAGCGAAGTACCGACACCTTTTCTTCGGCAGTTTTCCGTAAGGTCAATATGTAAATGAGCCTTGTAAGTTTTGCAAAACAAAGCGTGCGCAAGTATTTCGCTCCTTGCGTTAATTTTAAAGCGAAAACCGAGCTTATCAATCTTCGGCAAATAAAACGACTTAAAAGTTTTGTAATAGTGTTTAAAATCTTTGGCACAGAGAATGTATCCTACAATTTTTTCGTTTTCATCGCAGGCGACAAAGCAAAATTCAGGTTCTTTTTCAAGATAATAATCGCTGTACATCAGAAAAAGAAATTCTTTCATATTCTTTTTTGAAAGGTCATATGAGGAAGTTTCAATACATATATTATGAATTTGATCTTTGTCTTCTTCTCTATATTTTCTAATCACCGTCATATCAAAGCTCCCAAAGCGGCGAGCACGAGGTTGAAACACCGAGCGCTCCGCTTTCAATCGCTTTTTTAACGTCCTCTTCTTCGCTTATAAGACCGCCCATAATAATCGGAACAGAAATAACCGAACTTAATTTTTTGGTTATCTTAGGCATAATTCCGGGCATAATTTCAATAGCATCGGGACTTATTACAGAAGAAGTTTTCACGGTGGTATCAATAGAAAGAGAATCAATAACAAAAAGACGCTGAACGGTTAGCATACCAAGCTCTTTTGCAACCTTGAGCTGATTATTTTTAGTTGAAATTATTCCGTCGGGATTGATTTTTTCGTGAATGTATTTAAGAGCTGTTGCATCTTTTGAAAATCCGTCAATAAGATCAACGTGAATAAAAATTAATTTATTGCGCCCTTTTACTTTTTTTACAATATCTTCAAGATTGAAAATATTTCCGCAAAGAAGAAAAATTATTTCAGATTTTGAATCGAGTGCGGCTTCGAGCTTGGAAATATCTTTTACGGCAGCAATTACGCTGTGTTTTTCCATTTTATTTTTAAAAATTTCTTTCATTTCTTCCCTCTTTCCTATTTTTTTATGGAAGCTCCGATTAATACAATGATTATTTAAGGAATCACTGATTAAATCACGCTTAAGGCTTAATCAGTGCTTCTTTAGGGAATCACTGATTAATACAAGCTACCCTGAATTAATCAGCGCTTATTTAGTTTAATTCAGTTCTCCGATATGGCTTTTTCAATAAGTTTTTTGATTTCTTCAACACCGTCGCCTTTTACCGCCGAAAACGGAACAACGCTTATATTACCGTATTTTGTAAGGATTTCACAAATTGACATCAGTTGGTTCATTCTTTCCGTTTTATTAAGCTTATCGCATTTCGTAAGAGCAACAATAAACGGAATTTTATACTGAGTCATAAACTCTATCATATCAATATCCTGAACGCTTGGCGCGTGACGCATATCAATAAGCTGAACTACCAATTTTATGTCTCTTTTGCTGTTGAAGTATTCTTCCATAAGACTTGCCCAACGCTTTTTTTCGTTTGCATTGACCTTCGCATATCCATACCCGGGCAAGTCAACAAA
>CANQLQ010000284.1 GCA_947624755.1 uncultured Clostridia bacterium
TAACTCCTGCGGGCGATGCCCGTGGGCGACCACACGGGGTCGCCCCTACGCGTGCCATAGTGTTAGTATGAGGGCTTATATAAATCTTCCCTGTGTAACCGCCGTGGACGATGTCCCCTGAATAAAAATTTTACAGTTAATAACGCAAGTCGTTTCGCGGAGTAAGAGTAAAAACCTATATAAATCTAACCCGTGTAACTCCTGCGGACGATGTCCGCCGCGTAATTGCCGCACGCCATGCGTACCTGGATTAGCTATTTACCGACACAGAAGGTTGAGAATAGTTCACTGACTACTGCATCGGTTGCTTTTTCACCTGTCATTTCAAGAAGCGCATTTATCGCCGTGTCAATACATACATTTATTGCGTCCATAGTCATACCTGTTTTAAGACAACCGATAGCATCGTCAAGAGCCGAAACAGCCTCGGCAGTATTTTTCCTTTGCCTTTCGGTTGAAAGCATTGCCGCACTTGTGTCAAGCTCATTTGTGCAAAGAAGCCTTTCTGCAAGCTTTTCAAGTTCGGCTAAACCATTACCGCTCAAAGCACAAAATTCAACATATTCGGGAAATACCGAAGTGATTTTTCCTTTGTCAGCTTTACATATTAAATCGGTTTTATTCAAAACTGCAATTGTCCTCTTGTCTTTGCATAGAGCTATTATCTCTTCGTCGGCTTTTGAAAGCTGCCTTGACATATCAAATACGGCAAGTACAAGACCTGCCCTTTCGATTTTTTCCTTCGCCCTGACTACACCGATACTTTCAACAACATCATCGGTTTCATGTATGCCGGCAGTATCCGCAAGATGAAGAAGAAGACTTCCGAGATTTACAGTCTGTTCAATAACATCTCTTGTCGTGCCGGCAATATCGGTAACTATTGAACGGCTAAAGCCGGAAAGAAGATTCATAAGCGCAGATTTGCCAACATTTGGCTTTCCGACAATTACGGTTTCAACTCCTTTCGTAACAGCCGCTCCTGCGTCAAATTTTGAAAGAAGATCCTCAAGCTCGTTTTTAACATTCGTAAGCGTCTGCATAAGTACATCGTTGTCAAGGTCTTCGATATCATCGTCGGGATAGTCTACCCAAGCGCTCATATGAGCCGCAACCGAAAGAAGAGAACCGTTAAGCTCTTTTATTTTTCGGCTAAGCGTCCCGTCAAGAGCAGCCATTGCCGCCTTCGCACCTTGTTCACCCTGAGCCGAAATTATACCCATAACGGCTTCGGCCTCAGTAAGGTCAAGTCTGCCGTTGAGAAAAGCTCTTTTTGTAAATTCACCGGCTTCGGCAGGCCTTGCACCGGCTTCAAAAACAGCGCGAAGAACCTTTTTGAGCACAAATAAACCGCCGTGGCAAGAAAATTCAACAACATTTTCACCCGTATAGCTGTGCGGCGCACGGAAAACAAGAGCCACACATTCGTCAACCTTTTCATTGTTATAAAAAATATCGCCGAAAGCGGCAGTATAACCTTTCATACCGCAAAGCTTTTTATCCCTTACAGAGCGAAAAACCTTGTCCGCAACAGAAATTGCTTCGTCACCTGAAATTCTGATTATACCTATTCCGCCCGTATTCTGCGGCGTTGAAATTGCGGCAATTGTATCTGACATATCTTTCCCTCCGAAGAAATTCTGACAATGATTATACCCTTTCATCTTAAAAAATGCAAGTGCAGGAAATGACCGTTCTGTCTCTTGTTTATAAACAAAAGTAATTTTACAGCATATCCTTTTGGTAATGATAGAAAAAATAACTTCATAATAAAAAGCGGAAAACTGTTTAATTTATTTTTTATTTTTATTTATTAATCATTATTCATAAAAAATTGTTTTATATTGGAGTTTTTTCTGCGCATACTATTCAAGATTAATATTTTATAACAAATTTCGTTGCAATCCGGTAATTTTTGGAGTATTATATCATCTAATAATTCATAATGGGGGAATTTTTTTGAAAGTTAAATTCACAGAAACAATCCTGCGCGACGCACAACAGTCTCTCATTGCCACAAGAATGCCCTTTGAAGATTTTGAGCCTATTCTTGAAACTCTTGACAAAGCGGGATATTATTCACTTGAATGTTGGGGCGGAGCAACCTTTGACTCCTGCCTTAGATATCTTAACGAAGATCCATGGGAAAGACTTCGCAAAATAAGAAAAGCCTGTCCTAATACAAAGCTTCAAATGCTTCTTCGCGGACAGAACCTTCTCGGTTACAAGCATTATCCCGATGATGTTGTAAAAATGTTTATCCGCAAATCGGTTGAAAACGGAATTGACATCATCAGAATTTTTGACGCTCTTAATGACATTCGCAATATTGAAGTTGCCGTAAAGGAAACTCTTAAATGCGCCGCTCACCCGTCGGGTACGATTTGTTATACACTAAGTCCTATCCACACGCTTGAAAGCTATGTCGGGCTCGCTGTGGAAATGGAAAAAATGGGAGTAAAATCGATCTGTATAAAAGATATGGCGGGTATCCTTTCACCTAAAGATGCCTACGACCTCGTAAAAGCGCTGAAGAAAGCGGTAAAACTTCCTATTGTTGTACACACTCACAGTACAACGGGTCTCGGCTCGCTTACCCTTCAAAAGGCCGTT
>CANQLQ010000285.1 GCA_947624755.1 uncultured Clostridia bacterium
CCATATATAATGCCGCAGATCTGTCCTTCGTGCGGCAGCAAAACTGTCCGTGAAGAAGGCGAAGCAGCCCTTCGATGTCTTAATGCGGACTGTCCGAGTCAACTTCTTCGCACCCTTATCCATTTTTGCTCAAGGGACGCAATGGATATTGAAGGTCTCGGTGAATCGGTAATTGAAGTTCTTGTTCAAAAAGGGCTTGTAAAAACCGCGTCCGATATATTTCGTCTTGACCCGAATGAAATAGCTGAAATTGACCGTATGGGCAAAAAAAGCGCCGATAATCTTATTGCGGCGGCTGAAAAAGCGAAGTCCAACGACCTTTCAAAACTTATTTTTGCCCTCGGAATCCGTCATATCGGTCAAAAAGCGGGCAGACTTCTATCGGAGCATTTCGGCGATATTGACGCTATTATGAACGCAAGCGAAGAAGAAATATGCGCCATTGACGGCTTTGGCGCTATTATGGCAAAAAGTGTAGTCGATTTTTTTGCGCTTGAGTCAAGCCGTGAGCTTATTGAAAATTTGAAAAGCTGCGGTGTGAATACAAAAAGCTTAACCGAAAAAAAAGACGACCGTTTCAGCGGTATGACCTTTGTTCTCACCGGCACGCTTTCTCAGTACACACGAAACGAAGCGAGCGAAATTATTCAATCCCTCGGCGGCAAGACCTCATCTTCGGTTTCTAAAAAGACAAGCTACGTCCTTGCCGGAGAGGACGCCGGCAGCAAACTAAAAAAAGCCAATGACCTCGGAATTACGGTAATAAACGAAGATCAGTTCAGAGATATGATCGAATAGAAAAAAAGCAGATTGCCCGTTAAAGAGTAATCTGCTTTTTGTATTATATGCTTTTCAAAAAGTTTTACTTAATACAATTTTCTCTTGGCTTAAATTGAACTGAGTTTAAGCTCATCGTCCTTAATTTCGGCATGGATTCCGATTACGGGGTTATCAACCGAATCAATGATGATATTCGCAATTGCATCTTCAACTTCTTTTCTGATAACATTTCTAAGGTCACGGGCTCCCCTTGTGCCGCCAACAGCTTTTTTGGCAAGATAAGCCCTGACTTCATCGGTAAAGGTAAACTTGATCGCCTTTTCTTCAAGTGATTCCACAAGTTCAGAAAGCATAAGACCGGCAATTTCTTTATAATTATCTTCAGTAAGTGAATTGAAAACAGCAACTTCGTCAACTCTTCCGATAAATTCGGGACGAAGAAATTCCGAAAGCGCTTTCATAACTCTGTCACGGTTTTCCGCGCTCTTTTCTTTCGCAAAGCCAAGCACACCGCCCTTGCGTTCACTTCCTGCGTTTGAAGTCATAACGATAACCGTATTTTCAAAGTTTACCGTTCTGCCCTGTGCGTCGGTGATTCTGCCTTCGTCAAGAATTTGAAGAAGAATATTCATAACATCGGGATGAGCCTTTTCAATTTCATCAAAAAGGATAACCGAATAAGGCTTTCTTCTTACCTTTTCGGTAAGCTGACCCGCCTCATCATAGCCGACATATCCCGGAGGTGAACCGATAATTCTTGAAACAGAATGCTTTTCCATAAATTCGGACATATCAAGTCTGATAAGAGTTTCGGGAGTGTCAAAAAGTTCGGCCGCAATTTGCTTTACAAGTTCGGTTTTTCCAACACCTGTCGGTCCTACAAAAATAAACGATGCAGGTCTTCTTCTCAGGCTTATCTGAACACGGCTGCGTTTTATTGCAGACGCAATTTCTTTAACAGCCTCATCTTGTCCTTTAATTTTCTTTTTCAGCTTTTCTTCAAGACCGGCAAGCCGGCGAAGATCGCTTTCAATAACTTTATAAGCAGGAATACCTGTCCAAAGCTCAATAACTTTTGCAAGGTCTTCTTCTTTGACTGCATTATCCGAAGCTTTTTGTACAAGCTCATCCATAGACGATTCACATTTTACAATTTCAGATTTTACGTTTGCAATCGCTTCATAGTCAGCTTCCGTCTCGGAAAGAAGCTCTTCTTCTTCGGCTTTGAGCGAACTGAGTCTGTTTTCGTTGACTTCAAGATCACTTATCGCCTTGTTTCTAAGGTTTGCACAGGTGCAGGCTTCGTCAAGAAGGTCAATTGCCTTGTCGGGAAGGAAACGGTCGGTAATATATCTTTCGGCAAGAACAACCGTTCTTTTTACAAGCGCATCGGAAATTTTTACTCTGTGAAAGTTTTCATAATAGCTTCTGATCCCGAGAAGAATTGAAACGGCGTCGTCAATTGACGGTTCTTCAACCTTAACCGGCTGGAAACGTCTTTCGAGCGCTGCGTCTTTTTCAATGTTCTTTCTATATTCGTTAAATGTCGTTGCGCCGATAACCTGAATTTCACCTCTTGAAAGAGAGGGCTTTAGGATATTTGCGGCGTTCATTGTGCCTTCAGCATCGCCGCCTGTTCCGACAAGATTATGCACTTCGTCAATAAAAAGGATAATGTTGCCGTTTTCTTTTACTTCCTGGATAAGATTTTTTATTCTGCTTTCAAACTGACCGCGAAACTGTGTTCCTGCCACAAGTGCAGTCAGGTCAAGAAGATGAATTTCTTTGTCGTGAAGCTTTGCAGGC
>CANQLQ010000286.1 GCA_947624755.1 uncultured Clostridia bacterium
TCTTTTCCTAAAATTAAAATTGTTTTGGGCGACCACACGGGGTCGCCCCTACGCGTGCCATAGTGTTAGTATCAAGGCTTATATAAATCTTTCTTGTGTAACTTCTGCGTACGATGCTTACTGACTAAAATTTTTACAGTTAACAATGCGAGTCGTTTCGCGGCGTGATAGTAAAAGCCTGCATAATCCGCTGCGCGTAATTCCTGCGGACGATGTCCGCCTGAGTATTAGATTTAATCAGAGATTCCCTAAATATTTTTTCGTGCTTTTTGAGAAAGAGTGCTTAAAATCGTAAGCGCTTCAAGCGGCGTCAACGTGTCGGGGTCAAGATTTTTAAGACGCTCTATAATTTCATCATCAGCCGTGGATTTAAGTGAAATCTGCAGTTCTTCTTCAATTGGTTCATCAAAATCAATTTCACCCATAGGATTAAAATTTATCGCCGATTTTTCAAGCTCTGCAAGAATGTCCCTTGCGCGATTAACCACACTGTTGGGAACGCCCGCAAGCTTCGCAACTTCTACACCGAAGCTTCCGTCAGCTTTTCCTCTGACAATACGGCGAAGAAAAGTTATTGTGTCTCCGCGCTTTTTAACGGAAATGTTATAATTTTTGACCCCGTCTATCTTTCCTTCAAGCTCGGTAAGTTCGTGATAATGGGTTGAAAAAAGTGTTTTTGCGCCAATTTTACGCTTGTCTGCTATATATTCAAGTACCGCTCTCGCAATACTCATTCCGTCAAAGGTTGAAGTTCCTCTTCCGACTTCGTCAAGAATTATAAGACTGCCTTTTCCTGCCGACTTGAGTATATTTGATACTTCGCTCATTTCAACCATAAATGTTGATTGACCGGAGGCAAGGTCGTCAGATGCGCCGACCCTTGTATAAATACTGTCAACTATGCAAAGATTTGCACTTTTTGCCGGCACAAACGAGCCTATTTGAGCCATAAGACAGATAATGGCTACTTGTCTCATATAAGTTGATTTACCAGCCATATTAGGTCCGGTAATTATTGCACACCGGTTGTCGTTACAGTCAAGATAAGTATCGTTTGGAACGAAAGGAAGTCCGTCAAGCATTTTCTCGACCACAGGATGTCTGCCTTCGGAAATTTCAATCACACTTGTGTCATTCATATTCGGACATACATAGTTGTTTTCGATTGCAGTTGCGGCAAGAGAACAAAGAACATCAATTGCGGCAACAGAAGCGGCGGTTTGAGCAATACGGTTATATTCCCGGGCAACCTTTTTTCTCACGCTGCAAAAAATTTCATATTCAAGTTTTACGCTTCTTTCCTGAGCGCCGAGAACCTTGCTTTCAAGATCCTTTAACTCCTGAGTAATATATCTTTCGCAATTTGCAAGCGTTTGCTTTCTTATATATGTCTCGGGAACAAGAGATTTGTAAGAGTTTGTAACTTCAATATAATATCCGAAAACCCGGTTATAACCGATTCTAAGCTTCGGAATACCTGTTTTTTCCTTTTCCGCCGCTTCAATATCGGTAATAAATTTTTTACCGTTTTTCTGAATGTTACGAAGGCTGTCAAGCTCTTCATTGAAACCGTCTTTGATAAGTCCGCCCTCTCTTATGGAAAACGGCGCTTCAGGGTCGATAGAGCTGTCGATTAGGTCGAAAACATCCGAAAGAAGGTCAACAGCCGAATAGAGATTTTTAAGATAAGATGAATTTGAATCTTTAAGAAGGGATTTGATTTGGGGCAGATACTCAATAGTCTGACGCAGAGAATTGAGTTCTTTGGCATTTGCCGTTTCATAAACGACCCTTGTTATAAGCCGTTCAATGTCGTATATATATGTAAGAGCCGAAGTAAGCTCGCTTAATTTCATATTATTGTTAACCAACTCATCAACCGCCGTCTGCCTTTTAGATATCTGAGCAAAATTAATGAGCGGTTTTTCAAGCCATGTGCGAAGCAAGCGCTTACCCATAGCGGTTTTCGTTTTGTCAAGAACCCAGAGAAGAGAGCCTTTTTTTTCGCGGTTTCTCATAGTCTCAACAATTTCAAGGTTACGTTTGGTTGAAAAATCAATCTTCATAAATTGATTTTCACTGTAAAAATTAATATCGGTAATATTATCAATATTATTTTTCTGAACATATTTTAGATATTTAATAGCGGCGCCGGCAGCAATAACTGCCGCTTTTAAATTATATATGGAAAGCTCGTGCAGCTTTTGTTCGCCAAAATGGGATATACACTCCTCAAGACAAGTTTCATAAACAAAATAATCCTCGTCAGGGGTTTCACAAGCCGCTTCCATTCGCTTATTTATAAAAGTAGAAATCAGGTTATTTTCGGCGCTTTTTCTGTTAAGAATTATCTCGCTCGGTGAAAAGACGCCAAGTTCATTTATAATTTTGTTTTCAAGCTTTTTTCCTTCAAAAAAGGTAAGATTAAGAATGCCGGTTGAAACATCGGTAAAGCATATTCCTGCCGAGGTTTCATCAAGATAGATAGAAGTAAGATAATTGTTTTTTGATTCGTCGAGCATACTGTTTTCGATAATACTGCCCTTGGTAACAACACGTATTACCTCGCGTTTT
>CANQLQ010000287.1 GCA_947624755.1 uncultured Clostridia bacterium
AGGGTCAACAGCCATTTCGCGAAGTTCAGCCTTTGAACCGACAACATGAACATGACCGCATTTTTCGCATACATAGAACGGAAGCGGCATACCGTAGTAACGCTTTCTTGAAATGTTCCAGTTGCCCATATTGTTGAGCCAGTCAATCATTCTCTTACCGTTTGATTCGGGTTCCCATTTAACGGACATAGCGTTTTTGATAAGTCTCGGCTTAAGCTCTTCGGTTTTTATGTACCATGCCGGAACAAGACGGAAGATAACCTCGCTCTTACAACGCCAGCAGACAGGATAGCTGTGTTCAATAGGCATAATTCTGTAAAGCTTATCTCTGTTTTTGAGTTCTTCAAAGACTTCGGGAGCAATTTTAGCGCTGTCTTTTCCCGACATGAAGCCAAAGCCGGGGAGGAACATACCCATATCGTCAACCGGCATAACTTCGGGAAGGCCGATACGTTTGCCAAGTTCATTATCTTCAACACCGCAGCCCGGAGCAATGTGAACAACACCTGTACCTTCTTCGGCGTCAACGTCTTCCCAAGCAACGATTTTGTGGTCAATGTCTTTCTGAGCTTCAAATTCCGGGAAGCAGGTTTCATAGTGAAGACCTACAAGCTCAGCGCCTTTGAAAGCGCGGAGAACTTCTTTTTTGTCGTCTTCGAGATATTTTATTGCGTTCTTTGCAAGAATAAGTGTTTTTTCGTCGCTTGCAACCTTAACTTCAACATAGTCGATGTCGGGGTTTACCGCAAGGGCAACATTCGAGGAAAGAGTCCACGGAGTAGTAGTCCATACAACAATTTTTGAGTCGAGCTCTTCGATAGGAAGCTTGAAGAAAACAGAGTTGTGAGTAATGTTCTTGTATGAACCAGTCATTTCATGCTCTGAAAGGGAAGTGCCGCATCTCGGACACCATGGCATCGGTTTGTATTCACGTTCTATCCAGCCGTTTTCATCGCACTTTTTGAGGAAGTGCCAAATTCCCTGAATGTTGAGGTCGGTGTTGGTATAGTAGGAGTTATCCCACTGCATCCACTGACCGAGTCTTTTTGACTGTTCGGCAATGATACCCGAGAAGTGTTTTACACGGTCAACACAGCCCTTTGTGAACTTGTCCATACCGTAAGCTTCGATGTCTTTTTTTGTTTTGAAGCCGAGTTCCTTTTCAACTTCAACTTCAACCCATAGACCTTGAGAGTCAAAACCGTTTTGGCAACGGCAGTCATATCCTCTCATATATTTATATCTGATGAATATATCTTTTAGAGATCTGCCCCATGCGTGATGAATACCCATCGGATTATTTGCTGTAATCGGGCCGTCAATAAAACGGAATCTTTCCTTGCCCGCATTTTTTGCCTTTCTTTTATTGTAACAATCGTTTTCGTTCCAGAAATCAAGCACATCGTGTTCCATCCGGATAAAGCTGTTACTTTTCTGAGCTTCTGCCATTTTTTCATCCTCCATGAAAAAGTTTTGGTGGGCGCATTGATATAACACCCGAATATATAAAGATACCAAATAATTATACAATATCGTTTTGTCAAATGCAAGGTTTTTAACAAATTATTGCGTAATATCAAAATATTTTTATTGCGTTTATTAAGAAACGCAGTCGAAGGATTAAATCTTTCAAAAAGTGTTGACACAGTAAGCAAAGTAGTGTATTGTATAAAATACAATGGGTAATCTTGTATTTTAGCGTTTCGGTTTTGGATTATTCATAACCGAAAAACGAAGGTTGATTCAGCCTTATAAAAAGGCAGAGGAGGTCTTTCGCTAAGATATAAAAGAAAAAAGAAGGAGGCGAGGCAATGAAAAGACTTTCAAGGATATCGGCGCTGGTTATTACGGCTCTTATGTTAATTGGCGTAATGTCCTTTGTTACAGTAGCTCAGGATGATATAAAAAGTCCGTCAAGCATTAAAGAATATGTTCAAATGTGTAACTGAATTTAATATATGAAGGCTGTCGGTATAGGCAGCCTGTTTTTTAAGAAGGGGAAAGTCAAATGAATATTCTTCCCGTTAAAACCAATGAAGAACTCAAATATTGCCTTGAAGTCAGGAGAAGGGTTTTTATTGAAGAAAAGGCCGTGCCGAAAGAAATTGAGATTGATGAATTTGATAAAGATGCGTCGTGCTGTGAGCATTTTGTAATTTTTGAAAACGAAAAGGCAGTCGGAACTTTCAGAGTCAGAAGGATCGATGAAGAAAAAATCAAGCTTCAGCGATTTTGTTTTTTAAATGAATATAGAGGTAAAGGCTTTGGCAAAAAGGCGCTTGATTTTATTGACGGGTATTATAAAAAAGAGGGTTTAAAGCTTATTACCGCAGACGCAAAATTTGAAGTGAGCGGCTTTTATGAAAAATGCGGTTACAAGGTTGTTTCGGATGTTTTTCTAGAAGCAGGAATACCGCATGTAAAGATTGAGAAAAAGATTTAAAAAAATCTAATATGAAGAAAGCCATGTAGGGGCGACCCCGTGTGGTCGCCCACGGGCATCGGCAGGCATCGCCTGCACGAGTTACGCGAAACAGATTTATAC
>CANQLQ010000288.1 GCA_947624755.1 uncultured Clostridia bacterium
GGAGTGGAAACAACTCTTATCGGTGTCAGCCGTGGACCTTCTGTTACGAGATATGAACTTCAGCCGGCGCCGGGAGTTAAAATCAGCAAAATTACCAATCTTGCCGATGATATAGCGCTTAACCTTGCCGCTTCGGGAGTCAGAATTGAAGCGCCGATTCCGAACAAATCGGCAGTCGGAATTGAAGTCCCGAACCGATTTCGCTCAACGGTTACTCTTCGTGAAATTATTTCATCATCTGAATTTAAGACCGCAAAAAGCAGGCTTAATGTTGCCCTCGGTAAGGACATTACCGGCGGTATCTCGTGCGCCGATCTTGCAAAAATGCCGCATCTGCTTATTGCCGGCACGACCGGTTCAGGTAAGTCGGTCTGCCTTAACTGTATGATTGTCAGCATACTTTACAAAGCAAAGCCAAGCGAAGTCAAGCTTCTTATGATAGACCCAAAACAGGTTGAATTTTCGGTTTATAACGGCATACCTCATCTTCTTGTTCCCGTTATTTCAGACGTGCGCAAGGCTGCCGGTTCGCTTGCGTGGGCAGTCGGCGAAATGGAAAACCGATATAAGATTTTTTCTGCCTGCGGTGTTCGTGATATAGGCGGCTATAACAGATTTTCAAAGACTCATTCGCAGTATGAGCCGATGTCTCAAATTGTAATTTTTATAGATGAGCTTAACGACCTTATGATGGTTTCTCCGAAAGAAGTTGAAGACTCTATCTGCCGTCTTGCTCAAAAGGCAAGAGCCGCAGGTATGCATCTTGTTGTTGCAACGCAAAGGCCTTCGGTTGACGTTATTACGGGTATAATCAAAGCAAATATTCCGAGCCGAATTTCACTTTCCGTTTCATCGCAGGTTGACTCAAGAACTATTCTTGACACCATAGGAGCTGAAAAGCTTCTCGGTAACGGCGATATGCTATTTAATCCTATCGGTGTTTCAAAACCTGTCCGTGTTCAGGGCGCATATGTTTCCGATGAAGAAATTGAAGAAATTGTTGAATTTCTCAAAAAAGAGGAAGAAGTTGAATACGACAGCACGGTTATGGACGAAATTGAAAAGAATGCCGTTGCCGACAACAAAAAGTCCCATGCTTCTGCCGGAAGCAGTGTAGATGACAATGCGGGCGATGAACTTCTTTTAAGCGCAATTGAAACGGCAATTGAATGTGATGCAATTTCCGTAAGCCTGCTTCAAAGAAAGCTTCGCATTGGCTATGCAAGGGCGGCAAGAATTGTTGATGAGCTTGACGAAATGGGTCTTGTAGGACCGTCCGAGGGCGGGGGAAAACCGAGAAAGTTCCTTATGACCAAGGCACAATTTCTTGAAATGAAAGCGTCAAAAGATAATGCTTCTTCATTTTCTGCTGACGAAGGTGACGATTTTGATATTTTTAGTGATTAATTTTTAGGATCTGCCCTCTAAAATTAAAACAAAAAACACAAACTGTAAAATCATGACCACCGGTTCAACCGGTGGTCATGATTGAGGTCGCCCATACTTAGCGGCAGCCCCTTATTGACTGATAATACGGAGTTTTTATGAATGATTTTTTACCGATAAGCGCCGAAGATATGCATAAGCGTGGGTGGAACGAAGTCGATTTCGTCTATGTCAACGGCGACGCCTATGTCGATCACCCAAGCTTTGGAGCGGCAATCATAACAAGAGTTCTTGAAGCCGGAGGATATAAAGTCGGTTTTCTTGCTCAGCCCGATTGGCACAGCACGAAGGATTTTATGCGTTTCGGACGGCCGAGATTAGGCTTTTTTGTTTCTTCGGGAAATATAGACTCAATGGTGGCTCATTATACTGCCGCCAAAAAGCACAGAAATGACGATGCCTATACTCCCGCAGGGAAGGCGGGTTCAAGACCCGATCGCGCGGTTATTGTCTACTGCAACAGAATACGGGAGGCCTACGGTAATATTCCCATAATAATCGGAGGGCTTGAGGCTTCGCTTCGGCGATTTGCCCACTATGACTACTGGGATGATAAAATCCGCCGCTCAATCATTTTTGATGCCCAAGCCGATCTGATTTCCTACGGTATGGGCGAAAAGCAGACCATTGAAATTGCCGACAGACTTGCCGGCGGTGAAAGTATATCATCACTCAGAAATATAAGGGGTACTTGTTACGTTTGCGATGTAAAAGATACACCGCTTGAAGGCGCTGAATGTCCTTCATTTGAAAATGTTTGTTCAAGCAAAAAGGAATACGCAGTATCGTGCCGCATTCAGCAAGACGAGCAGGATCATATCAGGGGAAAACTTATAAAACAGCGTCACGGAAAACAAATGCTTGTCCAAAATCCGCCAATGCCGCCGCTTACCACCGAAGAACTTGACCGGGTTTATGCTTTGCCTTATATGCGTACTTACCACCCGTCATATGAAAAAAGCGGCGGTGTTCCGGGTATTGAGGAAGTGCGTTTTTCAATTACACATAACCGCGGTTGTTTCGGAGGTTGTAACTTTTGTTCGATTGCGCTTCATCAGGGACGCTTTGTAAC
>CANQLQ010000289.1 GCA_947624755.1 uncultured Clostridia bacterium
GCGCAACAGTTGTCGGCATTGTTTCAGGTATTATTGTTGTAGTGGTCGTTGAAGTTCTTGACCTTAAATTACATATTGACGACCCTGTCGGCGCTGTTGGCGTTCACCTTGCAAACGGTGTCTGGGGTACTCTTGCAGTCGGACTTCTTGCAAACCCGGAAGCTCCCGCAGGTCTTGAAGGCCTTTTCTATACCGGCAGCGCAAAGCTTTTCGGCGTTCAGCTTCTCGGTATTTTTGCAATTCTTCTCTGGACAGCGGTTACAATGACTATATCATTCTTCATCATTAAAAAAACAATTGGCCTTCGTGTCAGCAGCGAAGAAGAAATCAAAGGTCTTGACAGCACCGAACACGGTCTTCCGAGCGCTTACGCAGACTTTATGCCCGCCGTTGAGAGTATTGACTACGGTTATGAAGACGCTGTTGCGGTCACAGGTGAAACACCGGTTGCCGAAGCTGTTCCGGTCAAAAAAGTACCTTCATTTGTTCAAGACGGTACACCGAAATTTACAAAAGTTGAAATTATCTGCAAAGAGTCAAGATTTGAAGCGCTTAAAACCGCTATGCTCGGCGTCGGAATTACCGGCATGACAGTTTCGCACGTTCTCGGCTGCGGAATTCAAAAAGGCAAACCCGAATATTACCGTGGTGTTCAGATAGAGGCAAACCTTCTTCCGAAAATTCAGGTTGACATCGTTGTAAGTAAAGTTCCGGTCAGAACCGTTATTGAAACGGCAAAGAAAGTTCTTTATACCGGTCACATAGGCGATGGTAAAATCTTTGTTTATGACGTTGAAAATGTTGTCAAAGTCCGCACAGGAGAAGAGGGCTATGACGCTCTTCAGGACGTAGAATAAATTTTGTAAAACCTTCTCAAGACATTCGGTCGAAAGAAAGGGGGGGCGGGGCTGTCACAAATGGAAAAATCCAAGCGTGACAGCCCCGGTTTTTATAAGGAGGACTCTTATTATTTAAGTATGCTTTAGTTAGAGGAAAATTTTCCAAATACAGTTTTAATTTGCTTTCCCGGATTTTAGCTAAATCGGCATATAGCAAAAATTTAGCAAAAAATATAATCTAAAGCGTCTGTCTGATTTAATCAGCGGTCACATAAAAGGAAGCTGCCGTTTGACGCAACAGTCCCCTACCCTTTATCCTTCAAAAATGCTTGCACAGGTTTTAAGCTGATTTATTATGTCTATCTTCTGCGGACAAACCTTCTCACATTGACCGCAGGAAATGCAGGCCGATGCCTTTGAACTTTTGCTTTCGGTCAAATTATCATAATCTTTCTTTGCTTCTTCAAGCTGACCGAGTGAAAGCTGTTTGTTGCGAGCGGCAAAAATATCCGGAATCACTATTTTCTTCGGACAGCCTTCCGTACAGTATCTGCAAGCGGTACACGGGATATCCTTTAACTTGTTGAAAACAGCCTGAGCCTTTTTTATTGCTTCTTGTTCTTCGGCATTGAGAGGTACAAAGTTTTTCATATATGAAATATTATTTTCCATTTGTTCGACATTTGACATACCCGAAAGAACTGTAAGAATACCGTCAAGCGAAGCCACAAAGCGAATCGCCCACGATGCGTAGGAAGCACCGGGATTTACTTGGTCAAAAATTTTCTTTACTTCTGCGGGAGGATCCGCAAGCTTGCCGCCCTTGACCGGTTCCATAACAACAATTGATTTGCCGTGTTTTCTTGCAGCTTCATAAACTTCTCTTGACCTTACCGTTGGGCTTTCCCAGTCTGCATAGTTAATTTGAAGCTGAACGAATTCAACATCGGGGTGTTCTGTAAGAAGTTTGTCAAGAAGCTCGGGACCGCCGTGAAAAGAAAAGCCGTAATGTTTGATTCTGCCCTTTGCCTTTTCTTCTTTTACAAAATTCCAAAGACCGAATTTGTCATATTTTTGGTAGTTGTTTTCCATTAATGAATGAAGAAGGTAGAAATCTATATATTCTGCCCCTGTGCGTCTAAGGCTCGTATCAAGTTCGCTTTTTGCAAATTTTTCCGACGGAACCTTTGCGGCCATAAGCTTGGTCGCAAGGGTAAATGATTCTCTCTTATGGCGGTCAATAAGAGCCTTTTTTGCTGCGGCTTCCGAACCGGGATAGACGAATGCGGTATCAAAATATGTAAAGCCGTTCTCAAGGAACATATCAACCATTTGACTTGTTTCTTTGATATTTATTGAAATGCCCTTTCTCGGAAGTCTCATAAGACCAAAGCCGAGTTTTTTAATTTCTTTGCCAAAATATTCGCTCATTGTAAATCTCCTTTTCCCTTGTTGTTATACTAATCATACCACAAAGTTATTTTACTATCAATACGGTTATTGTTAATATTCACTTTATATATATTTAAAGGTGTTGAATTTTGCACCTTTATATGGTAAAATCAATGTATTAATTTAAGGAAGCGCTGATTAAGAAAGCACTGATTAATTCAGGGTGCCCTGATTGGCGAGGAAATTTTTCGTCAGTTTGTTCGAAAATTTTCGTTAAT